>JAZNQB010000013.1:0-13246 GCA_045589995.1 Paludibacteraceae bacterium | reverse complement strand
AAGAGTGCTTTTACAAAAGAAGAAGAGTTGCTTATTCAGCAGGAGTTTGCAGCTTTATTAGATGCTTACGCACATACTCCCCACCGTCAGAAAGTGGAGCTGATCACGCATGCCTTCCGTTTTGCTCATCAGGCTCATTATGGTGTTCGTCGTTTGAGTGGCGAGCCATACATTCTGCACCCTCTGGCTGTAGCTCGCATCTGCGTAAGCGAGATTGGTTTGGGTAGCACAAGTATTTGTGCGGCACTGCTGCATGATGTAGTAGAGGATACGGACTACACGACAGAGGATATTGCTGGATTGTTTGGAGATAAAATTGCCCAAATTGTAGGCGGTTTGACCAAGATTAGCGGTGGAGTCTTTGGCGAGCAAGCCAGCGAGCAGGCGGAGAATTTCCGTAAGTTGCTTCTCACCATCTCAGATGACATCCGCGTGGTGCTTATCAAGATAGCTGACCGTCTGCACAACATGCGTACACTGGGTGCGCAGCCTAAGGACAAGCAATACAAGATTGCAGGAGAAACGCAATACATATACGCTCCTTTAGCACACCGCTTGGGTCTATTCCCCATCAAAACGGAATTAGAGGATTTGAGTTTTAAGTATGAGCACCCTGAGAAATGGCAAGAGATACATGACAAACTATCCACCATCCGTAGCCTTCAGTTAGCTAACTTTGAGCAGTTTGCTGCGCCTATCCGCAGCCGGTTAGAAAGCATGGGATACCGCTTTACATTGAAAGCTCGTATCAAGTCTGTATATTCAATTTGGAAAAAGATGGTAAAACAGCAGATTTCTTTCGAGGATGTATATGATTTATTGGCGGTGCGTATTATCTTCACACCCAATGAGTCAATGAGCGAGAAAGACCAATGCTGGATGATTTACTCTGCTATCACAGAAATCTACCGTCCCCATCCAGAGCGCATCAGAGACTGGATATCAACTCCCAAATCCAATGGATATGAGGCACTTCATGTGACAGTAATGGGTACCAATGGAGATTGGATAGAAGTTCAGATTCGTACCGACCGTATGCACGATATTGCCGAACGAGGTTTAGCAGCTCATTGGCGATATAAGACAGGAGAGCAAGATGAATCAGAGTTAGATAAGTGGCTCCGAGAGATAAAAGAGATTCTCGCCAATCCTATGGGTCGTGATGCCGTGGAATTCTTGGGAACCTTCAAACTGAACTTATTCGCCCAGGAAGTATTCGTATTCACTCCCAAAGGCGAGATTAAGACCATGCCTCTTGGTTCTACTGCTTTAGACTTTGCTTTTATGCTTCACTCCGAATTAGGTGAGCATTGCTTGGGAGCCAAGGTTAATCATAGTCTTGTTCCATTATCCTACAAACTGAAAGGCGGTGACCAGATAGAGATTCTAACAAGTAATAGTCAACATCCGCAACCAGAATGGTTGGAGATGGTTACAACAGCAAAGGCCAAAAGCGGTTTGGAGCAATATTTCCGCCGAGAAGAACGAAAATATATTAAACATGGTGAGCAACTGGTAAATGATGCCATAGAGATAGATAAAGATTTAGCTGCTAATAAAGATATGGCTTTGGCACGCCTAATGAGTCATCATGGCCTCACCCAGCCAAATAAATTATATAAGCAAGTAGGACAAGGTCTAATACGGTTAGATAATCTTCACGCAATTGTGTTCCCCAAACGCAGCCGTTGGAATATGGGTCGAGTAGCACAATTAGCTGCCCCCCTCTCACATATAGGTATAGGCAAACCCAAAAGCAAAGTTATTACCATAACAGATGAGAATTTGGGTAAAGAGAATGTACTGAGCAGTTGTTGCCGTCCTATTCCCGGTGATGAAGTTTTGGGCTATTTATCGCCAGATGGTCAGATGCAAATTCACAAAGTGGACTGTCATGAGGCGAACCTACTAAAAACCAGTTATGGCAAACGCATCTATTCGGCAGTCTGGAATACGCATCGTGTTCATGCTTTTGTAGAAACTATTGAGTTGAAAGGTATAGACACATTCGGTGTATTTATTCATGTTTTACAAACTATCACTACCGATTTTCATATAAACATTTGTGCTATTAATGTATCAAGCGAAGACGGCATTTTTACGGGCACATTGGATGTATATGTGTATGACAAAGCGGAATTGGAAGATTTACTCAAAGCTATTAAAAAAATAGACAACATCAAAGATGTACACCGTAAAATAGATGTTACCTCGTGGTAAACAATCAAATGGTTAAATAATAAATTGCATATCATTAATAACTTTTATATCATATGAAAAAGATTTTTACTATCCTATGCACTGCATTATTCGCTTTTGCGACCATTAATGCCCAGCAACCAGTCATTACTTTTGAAAAGACCAGCCATGACTTCGGAAAAATAAACGAAGGAGATGGTCGCGTATCTACTGTTTTTACTTTTAAGAATGAAGGAATGTCTCCGCTCATATTGAGCAATGTACGCGCCAGTTGCGGTTGTACAACGCCAGTATGGCCTCGCGAACCGATCGAACCCGGACAAACAGGTAGTATTACAGTTACATATAATCCTAATGGCCGTCCAGGTCGCTTCCAAAAAACAGTTACCATCACTTCTAATGCTACCGAACCAACCAAACGCGTGACTATCAAAGGTGAAGTAATACCTAAGCAAGCTAAACCGGTCAATAAATACACTATTGCTGTGGGTGCACTCAATATGAAGAGCAAAGAACTCAACTTTGGCGATATGATCAAAGGTAGCACCAAAGTGATGGACTTGGAATACACCAATCTCAGTGGCTCAGTGCATGAAGTGGAATTGGCTGTGAAAGCAAACGATAGTTGGATAGAAAACCGAGTAACACTCACACCTATCAAAGACAAAGAAGTAGGCAAGTTCGTCTTTGCTATCGATACCAAAGCCACCAACCTTTACGGACCAGTGGAAGCATACGCATATGTAGTAGTGGATGGCAAGAAAGAATTGGCAGAAACACACAAATTAACTATCAAGGCTAATATTGTGGAAGATTTCTCATCAATGACTATCGAGCAGAAACAACAATCCCCTATAATTGAGACAAATGCTGTGGTGGACTTAGGGAAAGTAGCTGCTGGCAAGCACATCAAGGGACAGATACAAGTGAAGAACATAGGTGTCAACCCATTGCTAATCCGCCGCGTATACAGCACTGACAAGCAAATCTTTGTAAAAGCATGCAAGGCTATCAAATCTGGCAAAAAAGGCAATATTCCTGTAGAAATAAATACACAGGGACGCAACCCTGGCAAATATAGTCGTGAAATAGTCATTATTAGCAACGACTATGGAAATTCCATCAAGAAAGTCACCCTCACATGGACGATTGAATAAACACTATGGTTCATCCCGAAAACGATGCAAAATATAAAGGTTTAACGGTTAACTCTGGCGTAGATAATCTGCCCAGTGTTAACCCTTATGCCACTTTTCGCCGTAAGAAACGCACGCTTACGCCCGAGGAGTATTTCGCTGGCATTCGTGCTGGCGATATAACAATACTGAGCCAAGCGGTTACATTGGTAGAGAGCAATCTGCTATCCGACCAAACTATTGCGCAGAAAGTGATTGAAATGTGCTTGCCTTATGCGGGCCATTCTATCCGTCTGGGCATCACGGGTGTTCCCGGGGCAGGCAAATCCACTTTCATAGAAGCCTTAGGCGTAGAATTATGTAATCGCGGCAAAAAGATAGCTGTTCTTGCCATAGACCCGTCAAGCGAACGAAGCAAAGGTTCTATTTTGGGAGATAAAACACGAATGAACGACTTGTCCACAAAGTCGAATGCTTTTATTCGTCCTAGTCCATCAGCCGGTTCATTAGGTGGCGTGGCACGTAAGACACGCGAGACCATCGTACTATGCGAGACGGCAGGGTATGACACGATAGTAGTGGAAACGGTAGGTGTAGGTCAATCAGAAACAGCAGCCCACTCTATGGTGGACTATTTCTTGCTTCTTCAAGTAACAGGTACAGGCGATGAATTGCAAGGTATAAAACGAGGAATCATGGAGATGGCAGATGGTATTGCCATCAATAAATGCGATGGAAATAATATTGAACGCGCACACGCCGCGCGCGTGAGTTATAAGAATGCCTTGGCACTCTTTCCTCCCACTACATCAGGATGGAAACCCAATGCGCTATGCTGCTCCGCTATCGAGCACACAGGTATAGCAGAAGTGTGGGAAGAAGTGGAGCATTATATAGCATTCGTGAAAGAAAATGGCTATTTTGACGCACATCGTACCGAACAAGCCAAATATTGGATGTACGAAACTATTAACCAAGCACTATTAGATAGTTTTTACAAGAATCCTCTTTTAGAGCATCAGATTGAAGTAGCAGAAAGACAAGTATTGAATAACGAAATAAGCAGTTTTATTGCAGCAAACACTTTATTAAAAGAACATGGCAGAAGCAAGCAGAAATAATAACCGCACTCGATCATCACAAACAAAGATCCTCAAAGTGGGAACAAACGAATACGGAAAACTTCCACCCCAAGCCATCGAATTAGAAGATTCGGTCTTGGGAGCTATCATGATAGAAAAAGATGCATATGAGACAGTAGCCGAATTGCTTCGTCCCAGCATTTTCTATAAGGATCAAAATAGAATTATTTATGAAGCCATTCGTGAACTTGCTACCAAGGATGAGCCTATTGACATTCTGTCTGTTAGTGAGAAATTAAAGAACAAGGGCACTCTAGAACAGGCTGGAGGTACTGTATATCTATCTGAACTGACACGCAGAGTAGCCTCTACTGCTCACCTATACTACCATGCACAGATATTAGCGCAAAAAGCGACAGCGCGTGATTTAATTGCCATTGCTGCCACTATAGAGGAAAAAGCTTTTGATGAGACACAAGACATCAAAGAGCTAATGACAGAAGCTGAAGCAAGCATTTTTGAGATTTCTCAACGCTCACAGAAACGCGATGTAACCCAGATAGACCCAGTAATTGACGAAGCATTCAAACGCATGGAAAAAGCAGCGAAGAATGACGGCACTATATCTGGTATTCCTTCCGGTTTTGATGCATTAGACAAAATCACATCTGGTTGGCAAACACCAGACCTCATTATCATAGCAGCTCGACCGGCGATGGGTAAAACGGCTTTCGTGTTGTCTATGGCAAAGAATATAGCCATCGACCGTAAGATTCCAGTTGCCATTTTCTCATTAGAAATGTCTAATGTACAATTGGTTAACCGACTGATTATGAATGTGTGTGAGTTAGAGGGTGAGAAGATAAAAACGGGAAAGATGAGCAAGAAAGATACTCAAAAGCTTAATACTAAGATAAACATCATGAAAGGCGCTCCCCTCTTCATGGACGACACACCGCAATTGTCTATCTATGAGCTTCGCTCCAAAGCACGCAAATTGGTACGCACACATAAAGTGCAACTTATTATCATCGATTACCTCCAGTTGATGAATGCCCAAGGGTCTAATTTTGGTAGCCGTGAGCAAGAGGTTTCTATCATCTCTCGTGGTCTGAAAGCCTTGGCAAAAGAGTTGGATATTCCTATCATAGCCTTATCACAGTTGAATCGTGGTGTAGAGGCACGTACAGGAGTAGAAGGAAAAACACCTCAGTTATCAGACTTGCGTGAGTCCGGAGCCATTGAACAGGATGCGGATATGGTTTGTTTCATTCATCGTCCCGAGTACTACCATCTTTACAATGATGAAAAAACAGGAAAAGACTTACGCGGATTAGCACAAATAATCGTTGCTAAACACCGTAATGGTGCTACCGATAGCATATGGCTACGCTTCCGAGGTAAATATGCTAAGTTCCAAAATGAAGGCGAAACTATTGACGATGATGAAATGGTACCACCTATACCCGTAGATACAGAAAATGGAATGTCCATTCAATCTAAAATGAATAGCAACATGGGAATTAATTCATTCGGACCACAAATATCACCGGACGGATTTAACACCAACATTAACATGTTAGGAGAAGATATAAATTCACAATTTTAATAGATAAATTATAATTATGCAAAGAACAGAAATAAAAGAAGCACTCTTGCGCACTGATTTCGGCAGTACCATCAAGGTATGCGGTTGGGTGCGCAGTAAACGAGGTAACAAGAATATAGCTTTTATCGCGTTGAACGATGGTTCTACCATAAAGAACATACAGATTGTTGCAGACTTGCAGCAATTCAGCGAAGAGCAACTCAAGCCAGTTACCACTGGGGCTTGTATATGCGCTGTGGGTACTCTGGTTGAAAGTCAAGGCGCAGGACAAGCAGTGGAAATCCAATTGACTGAATTGGAAGTATATGGTACTGCAGACCCCGAGAAATATCCATTGCAGAAAAAAGGTTTATCCATGGAGTATTTGCGTACAATAGCCCATCTTCGTCCTCGTACAAACACTTTTGGAGCCGTATTCCGCATTCGTCACAATATGGCGATGGCTATCCATACCTATTTCCACGAGCATGGCTATTTCTACTTCCACACACCACTCATCACCGCATCTGACTGCGAAGGAGCAGGACAGATGTTCCAAGTGACGACAAAAAACCTCTACAACTTAAAATATGACGAAGAGGGCAAGATTGATTATAGCGATGACTTCTTCGGCAAACAAGCATCATTGACTGTTAGTGGTCAGTTAGAGGGCGAGTTGGCTGCGATGGCATTGGGTAAGATATATACCTTTGGTCCTACTTTCCGCGCTGAGAACTCCAATACTCCTCGCCACTTGGCTGAGTTCTGGATGATTGAACCCGAAGTGGCCTTCATTCAGAAGAAAGAGTTGATGGACCTGGAGGAAGATTTTATCAAATATTGCGTACGATGGGCATTAGAGCATTGTATGGACGACTTAGAGTTCCTCAATCAGTTTGTAGACAAAGGCTTAATTGAACGTCTACGCTCTGTTATTGACACAGAATTTGTCCGTCTTACCTACACTGAGGGTATTAACATTCTCCAAGAAGCAATAAAGAACGGCAAGAAGTTTGAGTTCCCATGCACATGGGGCGATGATTTGGCTTCAGAGCACGAGCGCTACTTGGTAGAGGAGCATTTCGGCAAACCCGTTATCATGACCGACTATCCAAAAGAGATCAAAGCATTCTACATGAAGATAAACGAGGATAACAAAACCGTACAGGGAACCGATGTGCTCTTCCCACAAATTGGAGAGATTATCGGTGGTTCTGTTCGTGAAGAGAGCCTTGATAAACTCAATGCAGAGATTGAGCGTCGTTCTATTCCAATGAAGGATATGTATTGGTATTTAGACACACGCCGTTTCGGCTCTGCTCCACACGCTGGATTTGGATTAGGATTTGAGCGCTTAATGCTCTTCGTTACAGGAATGCAGAATATACGCGATGTGATCCCATTCCCACGCACACCTAAAAATGCTGAATTCTAAATAAACACCATACAGAACATTAACAGACAATCGTATGAAAAGTGCAATTTATCAAGCCCTGCGGGCTAACATGAGACTTTTTATGCTGATGTTTGCGCTATCGATGAGTATCATCTCTATGGCACAGACATCCCTAAAAGGTCGCGTTATTGATCAAGCCACTCAAGCGGCTGTTGTTGGCGCAAAAGTAACTTTAGCCAACCAAAACATCTCCACCACTACAAATAGTTTTGGTGAGTACACCCTATTCTACTTAGAAGCGATGGACGAGGAGATTATTGTTGAAGCTGATGGTTATATCGCTGCTATCGAGTTAGTTAACTTAGTTGCCAACCGAATCAATCAGATGAGTGATATTCAGTTGCAGCAAGACATCATGGCTCAAACACAGAGCGAGATTTTGCTCAATCTAACCGAAGAAGAGATGAGCGATGACGAAGGTCGTTCTCAGTCACAAGCATCTTCCAGTTCGGCTTCCACAGATGTTTTCAATTCCACCACTTCCTATGGTTGGTCCACTGCGCGTTATCGTAGTAGAGGTTATGACTCACGCCATGAAACCTACTACATAGAGGGACTGCATTTCAATTCGCAAGAGCGTGGTAATTTCAACTACTCTGCAATGGGTGGTTTGAATGATGCGAGTCGTTACAAAGAGGTGTTGAACTCTATGGAGGCAACCAATTTCTCTTTCGGTGGTGTGGCTCAATCAACCAATTATTTGATGAACGCCGCACGTTATGCACAAGGATGGAAAGTAGGTCTTGCCGGTACCAATCGTAACTATAAGGCACGCGTGAATGCCACCTACGCCAGTGGATTGATGGAAAACGGATGGGCTGTGATTGCACAATTAGCGTATCGTTTTTCACCATATATCGACAACAAAGGTATAATAGGCGAAGGTATTAAATACTACTCTTTGGGTTATTTCTTGTCTGCAGAAAAACAATGGTCTAACTCACGCCTCAAACTCATCACCTTTGGTGCCCCTACAGAGCGTGGACAGAATGCTGCTGTTACACAAGAAGTTTACGACCTAACCGGAACAAACTATTACAATCCATATTGGGGATACCAGAATGGTCAAGTACGCAACTCCCGTATCGTAAAATCATACGACCCAACGGTCATTGCTGCATACGAAATCAAACTGGATGAAGAACAACAACTCAAAGTAGCTGCAGGTTACCACTACTCATGGTATTCTAACTCTGCTATCAACTTCTACAACGCTCCAGACCCTCGTCCAGATTATTATCGCAACTTGCCATCTGCTATGTGGGATGGACAGATTGCCAATCCAAATTATGAACCATCTGCTATGCAATTATTTAACGAGAACGGAGTGCATTACCCATGGGGATTGTTTATCGGACAAGACTTGAATGGAAATTCATATGGTTCTGGTTTCATTGGCAATGACGGTAACTTAATAGGTCCATCTATCAATAAAGAGCAGTACAACAACCTTGTTGATTTGTGGAAAACACGCGATAATAAGACCACTCAGATTGATTGGGATAATATTTATGCAGCTAACATAGCTAATAACTACAATAATCCTAATGGCTCTGCCCGCTATATTGTAGAGCGCCGCCATAATGATATTCAAGAAGCGATTGCATCTATCAACTACACCAATACGCAATTTGACCACCTTAAGATGACTTTAGGATTGGAAGGCAAATATGCACAAGGTATTCATTACAAGACTATTGACGACCTATTAGGTGGTAACCAATGGTTGGATATTGACGCATTCGCAGACCGTGATATTAAGGAGTTGGCTACTAACGGCGGTTTTACACAAGCGGACATTGCTAATGTGCGTAAGAATGAGATTGCCGGAGACTATGACAACAGCATTAATAATACAAGTCGTCGCTTTGGTTATGACTATCGCATTAATATGGCAAATGCTAAAGTATGGTTCCAAAACGAATGGAAATTCAATGAGGTAGATATATATTATGCTTTGCAGTTGGAGTACAACATGATGCAACGCACAACAAACATGCTCAATGGTCGCGCATGGTATCTAACCAAAGTAGCAGAAGAAAAGACCGGAGCAGCTGCTTGGAAATATTATGGCCAAGATTCATATAACTTTATCAAACATGCAGAAGCACACGGCACTCTCAAAGCAGGTACCATGTATTCCGGCGATACACACCATTTCCTTGACCCTGCATTTAAATTAGGTGCAACTTACAAAATCAATGGTCGCAACAACTTAAAAGTGAACGCCTTAGCAGAGACACGCACACCTTATGCTCGCGATGCATATATCTCACAACGCGTGCATGATCGCGTAGTTGACAATATCTACACACATGACAATGCGAAGAATCTGCAGGAGTTCTATGCAGCAAGTGAGAAAGTGGCTGCAGTGGACTTGACCTATGAGTTTAACTACCCTATCGTTCGTGGTCGCGTAACTGGTTTCTTCACACAAAGTTGGAATGGAACAGAGCTTAATGGCTATTACGACGACGAAGCGCGTACTTTTGTTAATCAAGCTATGACTGGCATAGATAAACGCCACATGGGTATTGAAGCTGCAGTTGCTATTAAATTAGGCACTTATTTCACTTTGACAGGTGTAGCCAGCATCGGTGACTATCGCTACACAAGCGATGCAATCGCTATCTCCTCTGCAGAGAACGGAATGCCAATGACACAAAACTTGGTAACTAAGGAATTAGTATTTGAGACACAAGACAAGGTATTACTCAATGGTCTCAAACTCTCTACTGGTCCTCAAGCCAATGCGAGCCTCAAACTGTCCTTCTTCCATCCAAAGATGTGGTTCGCTGATGTGACTGTTAACTACCACGACTGGAACTATCTATCTGTTGCACCAAGCCGCAGAATGCAAGGTTTATATACAGGTATGCGTTTGGACGGAACCGCTGTAAATGGTTGGTTTGGCGATAGTTATGCTAATGCTATAGAGACCACAGATGGAAAGGCACTGCAAGTAGAGATTGCGGAAGACGGAACAGCTATTTACGGCAATGCTGTCTTAGACGCGAATGGAGTACCTGTACTCAGATACCCATATAATATAATGACGATGCAAGAGAATCTGGCTGCAGTTAATCCGCTTAACCGTTTCATAATTGATGCATCTATCGGTAAATTGATTTACCTACCAAATCGTCAATCCATATCAATCAACCTCAGCGTAACTAACTTGACAAACAATACTCATTTCAAGACAGGTGGTTATCAGCAAGCGCGTTTGCCACGCGGTGTGCGTCAGGGCGAGAAAGACTACCAAAACTCTGTTATCACTGCCAATGCTTGGAAATACCCATCCAAGTATTACTATGCATGGGGAGCAAACTTCTTCTTAAATGTAACATATAAATTCTAAGAACGATGAGAAAGACAATTTATACATACGCAATGTTATTGGCGATGCCAATCGTTGCTCTAATGAGTTCTTGCGAACCAAGAGATTTGAGCGAGAATGATGTTTTTACTTCTGAAGAACAACTCATAGAAATACTAGAAGCAGAAAATCCAGAAGGATATAAGATATATAATCTTAACGATTTCTTGGATACATTCATGACAGAAGAAGGTAACTTTGCAAGTGACACATGTCCTTATCGCACTCGTTCCACCAATGGAAATGGTTTATTCCTTTATTCTGTAGATACGCTTCCTACTTTAGGAGAGGGTATATATATTCGTGGTCGTGTAACAACAGATGACTATGCGGGTAACTTCTACAAAGCGATGGTTATTCAGCAGGTTGTTAATGGGGAGCAGCAGAACCTTCGTATCTCTGTAGATATGGGTTCTAGCGGTGGTATGTTCCAATTAGGTCAGGAAATTCTTATTCGCTGTAATGGATTAGCTGTTGGTCGTTATGCTAACCAACCACAATTATGTGTACCTGCATACAATAACAATATTTATGCTATGAACGCAACACAGAAAGTGGGCTGGGCACCTGGTCGTATTTCCAGTTCCTCCTTCCGTAAAGCAGTGCGCATGATTGGTGTGCCAGATCAGTCTAAATTGAAATATGACACATTGTCACTTAAGAAACTCTATCAAGAAATCCCTATTAAACCGACCATCAATGCGGAAGGAATGGATAAAGTACGCAAAGCGGACGGACGATTAGTAGTAATCAAAGATGTTTACTTTACCGGGCAAGCTAATGACGATGGCTCTATAGTCCCATGTGAATACGCTCACCCTGACTCATCAAGCATTGCCAATGTATTTGCTCCTTCTACTAATAATATAGGTTATCCGCAAAGCCGTATTTTGAGAGACCAAGCCACTAATACTATCTGCTGCTCCAGTTCAGAGTACAGCAAATTCGCATGCTACTATTTGCCTGGAGCTGATTCAACCGGTGTAGCAAAGTGCAAAGATTGGGAAGGCACCGTAACTGGTATTTTGGGATGGTACCAGGATAAAGCATCTAATCTCTCCAGTTTGAATGGATATGAGTGGTCTGTTACTCCTCGTGGTATTCCTGGCATTGGTATTGCAGATATTCATATGGTTCATCAAAAGAGCGAAGAAGTGTGGGTACCAAAAGAGTTTGATCCCAAAGCATACTTCAAGCAATGATTATCAATTGGTTAGATGTAATATTGCTACTGCCTCTTTTAGTAGGATTGGTGAGAGGTTTGATGCGTGGTTTAGTATCCGAGATAATCGCCATATTGGCGGTTATTCTCGGTGTAGTGAGCGCACGGCTATGGGCGGCTCCGTTCTCTGAATGGTTATACTGTCAGTTTCAATGGCCGGTAGAAGTGTGTGGCGTTGTAGCATATGTATTACTCTTCTTAGCCACAGCCGTAGCGCTATCAATCTTTGCGCGCTTATTCACTAAATTACTGCGCGCGATTCATTTGGGATGGGCAAATAGACTCTTCGGGGGAATATTTGGAATACTTAAATATGGTATTATAGTACTTGTATTGATTTTCGTAATGGATAGAACCAATCAGGCATTCCATTATTTAGATGAGTCACCTATTGTAAAGACATCTATTATCTATCCCTATGGTGTAAAGATGGTGAATAGTATCATACAAGAGACAGAAACGATTACCACTACTACCACAACCACCACTACAACGACTATCACGCACTAAGCAATGATGACTTATTATCTATCGTTAGGGGCGAATATTGGCAATCGCGAACAAACAATTCGCCAAGCACTACAAATGATTGAGCAGCAAATTGGGCATGTCCTTCGCTGCTCTTCTTTTTATTACTCTGCTCCATGTGGATTTACAAGCGAACATGAGTTTTGTAATATGTGCTGTACGCTGGATACTTGTTTAGAACCACAAGAAGTATTAGAGCGTACACAACTGATAGAAAAACAATTAGGGCGTAACTATAAGTCTGACCATCATTCAGCCCATCCTATCTATAGAGATAGAACGATAAACATAGACCTAATCCTTGTATTTGACGAGCAGCGCGAACTCATAATCAGTACCCCTACTCTCACCATTCCACATCCACATTATAAAGAGCGAGACTTTGTTACCATCCCGCTCTCTGAAATTTTAAATCATCATTCTTGATTATTGGTTATATTGGAAACCAAACGAAGACTGCCGCATCCCATAGTGCATGACTTAACAAGAGTGCAGGAAACCATTGCGGTTTCCACCAGTATAACCCTCCCCATACTACGCCGCATACGCCAGCGGCGACGATGAGCATAAAGTTACAAAGTCGGATCGCAGCCATGTCGTTCTGTGAGCCAAGGAGTTGTCTGGGTTGGTTGTCTTCCTAAGACCGCTTGGCCTCC
>JAZNQB010000012.1:0-6770 GCA_045589995.1 Paludibacteraceae bacterium | reverse complement strand
CTGATCCTGATAATCCAACCACTTATTACAATGTATCGGATGTAAATGCTTGTCCAAATTTGCCATTGTTTATAGAGGATATCAATAGATTATCAAGTCGGATCGTAGCCATGTCGTTCTGTGAGCCAAGGAGTTGTCTGGGTTGGTTGTCTTCCTAAGAACCGCTTTGGCCTCCGACTTCTGATCCTGATAATCCAACCACTTATTACAATGTATCGGATGTAAATGCTTGTCCAAATTTGCCATTGTTTATAGAGGATATCAATAGATTATCTGCCAAAGATGGTAGTTGGGTAATACCTATATTAGGTGCAATAGGTTTGCTCAGTCGTCCAACACAAATTCATTTCTGCTACAATAGTACCAAGCATGATGATTCATATGATGACCCAAACAGTCGTGTTACAGACTATTCATTGTTTGATAAAATGTATAATGCTGTTTCAGAAGAATTAGAAAAGGAATACGGCTATAAGTCGGATAAGAATGAATGGTATGCTATAGGAAAAAATAATATCGCATACCATGTTGTTGCAGAGAATGTCTTTACTATTCGTGTAGAATGTCGTGTTTGGTTGTATGATGCACGCTTCTTGTCTATAATCAAGAGCATAAGTGAAAAAATACATGATACTCTCGAACCTGAAAAAGCATTAGTACTGCCTCCTGAGATGGTTACTCGCCCTAAGGGCAAAGACTTTGGTATTGCAGATTATGTAAACTAACATCTGTATGCGCGTTCTTGTTAGCGCCTTTGAGCCTTTTGATGGGGCGGAGACAAATATCACACAATCCGTTCTTTCTCTGTTGCCTGATTCCATTGCGGGATGGGCGATAGAGAAAGTGTGTTTGCCAGTGAGTTTCAAGCGCGCACCTATCGTATTACGAGAGGCGATAGCGACCTATTCTCCTGATTTAGTTATTATGCTTGGGCAATGTCCCGCGGGCGATAATATCCGTCTGGAGCGCTTTGCTATCAACATGATGGATAGTACACAAGGCGATAATGATGGCTATATCCCGAACGAAGAAACCATTTACGCTAATCAACCACTCGCCTTGCAAACACCATTGCCAATCAAGGAGTTAGTGCTATTTTGTACAGATAACTTACTGCCTGTACAAATATCTAATTCCGCAGGATTGTATGTCTGCAACCGCGTATATTACGAAGCTCTATATGGCAAGCAGAAAGCACTATTTATACACATACCCAAAAATATTCCAATAAATATCGCAGGGAATACACTTAATGTAATATTTGAATATATAACTATTCCATTACTCTAATTAGCATATTGCATCGTTCGCATCTCGTTCGCATCCTGAACGTCACAATAGGGTGCGTATGTGTTGGTCCATCAAAAGTAGCAAACATAATAGAGCCATTTTGTTTCAAATAAATCTTTTTTCTAAAAATTCTTGCATAATTGACAATTTTGTTGTACCTTTGCAGCGAATGAATAAAAGAGCACCGGAAATATTATGCCTGCGGAAGGATATAGAGAGTGAGGTAAAGCGCAAAATACGCACTCCCTATGACTTTGAGTTTTTAGTGGGTGTTATATGGGAGCGTATGCATGAGAATATTTCTCCTACTACACTCAAGCGCCTCTGGGGATATATCGACGGAGCGGAAACAACCCGTCGCAGCACTTTGTGTCTTCTATCTCGCTTTTTGGGATATGAGGATTGGGAAGCATATACTATAGCGTTAGCTATGCGTACGGATATAGAGAGCGTGGATTTTCAAGGAGAAGGAATACATAGCGCCGATTTGGGAAAGGGAGATTTGGTAGAAATAACATGGTTGCCCAATAGGCATTGTGTATTTCGCTATGAGGGAGAGACACATTATGTAGTAATAGAATCCCATAATAGCAAGTTACGCGTGAATGACCGCTTCGAAGCGGCTTGTTTTATAGTGGGGAAACCACTATATATAGATCGTCTTGTCCGAGGAGAAAAGGTGCTTACATCCTATGCGGCAGGAACAAAAAATGGATTAGTTAGCGTTCGTAAGATATGAGTACAATAGATGTGTCTTCTTCTGGTTTCATTACTCCTGCAGAGTTTTCTGCGAAATGGCACGAGATAAGTCTTCTGCAAGAGCGGACTTATACAACCATCTATACCGCATCGCGTTACGGACGGCGTTTTGTGCTAAAGACACTTTCTTCTAAGTGTGCAGAACTGACCGATTATCGATTGCAACAAGAGCAAGAATTTCAATTGGGAATTCAATTGGTACATCCCAACATTGTAGCAACTTATGCATTAGAAGAAATAAACGGAGTGGGGCGCTGTATAGTACAAGAGTGGATAGATGGTATCACCTTAGGAGAATGGTTAAGCACAAACCCAACTAATGCAGCGCGTGAGCGAGTAGTAACACAACTATTGGAGGCTATTGAGTATTTGCATGGCCTACAATTAGTTCATCATGATTTGAAGGCAGATAATATCCTGATTACACGCAATGGAAGCAATGTGAAACTGATTGATTTCGGGCTTGCGGCTACAGATTCTACTTTGTCTCCTGTACCCAATGACCCTAAAAGGGATATACAGAGGGTAGGTCAATTAATAGAAATAATATTGCCAAATAAGTATGGCCGAATAGTGAAGAAATGTAAAAAGGGGGATTTCTCAACTATCAATGCGATACAAATGGCTATTTATAACCGCAATCGTATTGTACGCATCACACCTATAGTCTTGTCTATTCTATTATTCATAGTCGCGGCATTACTCTTCTATTCTTCATGGAATGCAAAACGGGTAGAGCAAGAGCGATATAATACAATGGTAACACAGATAGATTACTATATGCTCCAAAAGCAAGATATATATAATGAAATACTCAGTAGAAATGAGTTTTTTGATATATCTAATCCGCAGGATATGCTTGCGTATCAATCTTGTATGGAGGAAATAACAGAACAACAAAAAGCCCAATGGGGGATACGAGATTCTATAATGAATACTTATGATACAAATGATCCATTGCGAGAACAATTCTGGCAGATATGGATTCGTAGGGACTCAGAACTGATAACAGATGTAATGAATACAGTGAATGATAAACTTAAAAGAAACGAAAAAGCGCACTAAATGGCGCATATAATTAACAAACAATTTATTAAATAATTATGAGATATACGTTTTCTGCAAGTAGAGTGACAGGTGGAAATGTGGTGTTTCCAGATCAGTTTGTGATAGATGAGGATACTCAGATGTTTACCTATCGCAAGAAGAAACTTATTGGTTATGAGGAAACTAATATTCGCTTCTCGTCTATTGGTTCTGTTTCACGAAGCGCTGGTTTGCTCTTCTGTGATGTGACCATAGAGACTACTGGTGGTGTAACTATCGTGGCAAATGGTTTCACGCGTTCTGATGCCAATCGTATAGTGCAATTACTGACTAACCGATAAGCAAGTTATAAGAATAGCATGACGGTATTATACGAGGATAATCATATTATAGCCGTTAATAAGACTGGCAACGAGATAGTGCAAGGTGACAAAACTGGAGATACGCCGCTGAGTGAGATTGTAAAAGCCTATATAAAGAATAAATACAATAAGCCAGGCGAAGTATTTCTCGGTGTGACGCATCGTTTGGATAGGCCTACGAGTGGAGTAGTACTCTTTGCGCGTACAAGCAAAGCACTCACGCGTCTCAATGAGATGTTTAAAAGTCACGAGAAGATTAAAAAGACCTATTGGGCTATCGTGCAGAATGCACCCAAGCAGCCACAAGCAAGGCTTGAGAATTGGCTTGTGCGCAATGAGAAACAGAATAAATCGTATGTTGCCAAACCAGGCACGAAGGATGCTAAATTGGCAGTATTGACCTATACTGTAATTGCCACAAGCGATAATTACACACTATTAGAAATACAATTAGAAACTGGTAGGCATCACCAAATACGCTGCCAGTTAGCTGCTCTCGGTTGTCCAATAAAAGGCGACCTCAAATACGGTGCCAAGCGCAGTAATCCCGATGGAGGAATTAGTCTGCATGCTCGGAAAATAGCATTTATACATCCTGTTAGTAAACAAGAAATATGTATCACTGCTCCCGTACCCAATGATAAGTTATGGAGAACTATAACCCATGATTTAGTATGAAACACTTAACATTCACTTTCCTTCTTTGTCTATTGTCTTTTAGTGGTTTGCAAGCAGCAATCATGCCAGATACGCTCGTTGCCTTCCCTGGCGCTGAGGGATTTGGTAAGTACACATCCGGTGGGCGCGGAGGAAAAGTGGTATATGTCACTTCGCTTGAGGATGATACCGAAGGTGCTATACCCGGTACCCTCAGATGGGCCATCGTGCAATATCCGGGCGAACCATTGACTATTTGCTTTGCCGTTTCGGGTAATATACAACTCAAAAAAGACTTGCGATTCAATCGCCGAGAAAACTTCACCATTGCTGGTCAGACGGCACCCGGAATGGGAATTGTAATTAGTCATAACAAAGTGAATTTCGGTGGGTCTAAGAACTTTATAGTCCGAAATATACGCTTTCGCGTGGGCAATGCAGATGCGAATGGCAATTTGCTGACAGCCAACGCTGTAGGCGCAGAGAACTGCGAGAGTTTTATCTTTGACCATTGCGATTTTGGTTGGTCAGCAGAAGAGAATATGAACTCCTATGATAGTCATTTCATCACGGTGCAGCATTGTATAGTGCATGAAGGGTTGTACAACTCAGGTCACCCAAAAGGAGCGCGTGGCTATGGTTGCCAGTGGGGTGGGTCGCCTGCGAGTTATCATCATAACTTATTGGTACACAATAATAAGCGTTCTTGCCGTTTTAATGGCGCACAGAGCAATGACTATGTGGTCTATCTGGATTATATCAATAATGTGGTGTATAATTTCGAAGGTGGTTCAAATGGTTGTTATGGCGGAGAGAACACAGCTAAGTTAAGCGAGGGAGAGTATAATGGTTTTAACTCTGCCCACGAGTGTAATTTTATCAATAACTACTATAAAGTAGGACCTAATACGACCAATAAGAAGATTTTTGTCTCTGTAGAGACCGCGCGCTCTGGTGCTACCTCATGGGCACCAAGCCAATGGTATATAAATGGTAACATATTCGATGGAGCGCCCACGGCAACTGAAGATAATTGGTCAGCGGTAGCGGGTAAGGGTGCATACAGTAATACAGATACCTTGCGTGTCGATACCTTAATTCGTCCCAATACACCATGGTGGCGCTGGACGGCTGACTCTACCTATGGACGCTATGATTTTGACCTATATGCCTATGCTGTAGAAACATATGAGACGGCAGACCAAGCATACCAAACCGTGCTGGATACAGTAGGTTGCTGGCCTCGTGACCATGTGGAACTGCGCCTTATAGAAGATACGAAGCAAGGAAAAAATACTTATTTTGGCAGCAAATCAAAGAAGAAAGGTATCATTGACCAACCTACTGACGCAGAGGGTTTTTATAATTATCCGGAGGTGGTAGCATTGGTAGATAGTGACCAAGATGGAATGCCAGACGAATGGGAAATGGCGAATGGTTGTAATCCCGAATTGGCAGACCAAAACACCCGCCATGCGAGCGGATATACCATGCTTGAAATGTATCTGGATTATGCAATGAAACACCGTCCTGTAATGGAGGATGGGTATGTGGAGACCACAGAAAACATAGACCAGATACAAGATAATGAAGTACGAAGTACTAAGGTGTTGAAAGATGGTCAGTTGTTGATCCAACGGGGAGGTAAAACCTACACGGTACAAGGCTCACTCGTCTATCGTCCTTAGGAGATGGTCCCGTGATGGTCATGTAATTAGAACGATACAAAAATGGCACCCATGTGAGTGCCATTTTATGTTGTATAGAGTGTTATAGTGCTTATCCGTTTACTATTTGGCGATAGAGGTTCTTAGCATCTACTGCTTGGTAGATGAGTGCGTGCAGATCTTCAATACGCACACGGTCTTGTGTCATTGTGTCTCGGTAGCGAACGGTTACACATCCGTCATTGAGTGTATCGTGATCTACAGTGATACAGAATGGTGTACCTACAGCATCCTGACGACGATAACGTTTACCGATGGAGTCTTTCTCGTCATATGCCACTTTGAAATCAAACTTAAGCATATCCATTATTTCTCGTGCTTTCTCGGGTAGTCCGTCTTTCTTCACAAGCGGCATAACGCAAGCTTTGACAGGCGCAAGAACAGGAGGCAAATGGAGCACCACGCGTGTATCACCGCCCTCTAATGCCTGTTCTTCATATGCCGAACACATCACACTAAGGAACATACGGTCCACACCGATAGAGGTTTCAATGACATAAGGTGTGTAGCTTTGGTTGATTTCTGGGTCGAAATACTCAATTTTCTTGCCAGAATGTTTGGCATGACTTCCAAGATCGAAATTAGTGCGGCTATGTATGCCTTCTACCTCTTTGAAACCAAATGGCATTTGGAACTCAATATCTGTGGCAGCATTGGCATAGTGTGCTAACTTGTCGTGGTCATGAAAACGATATTTCTCCTCTCCTAGTCCCAGTGCTTTATGCCAGCGGAGTCGGAATTGTTTCCAATGCTCAAACCATTTCAATTCCTCTCCCGGGCGTACGAAGAACTGCATTTCCATTTGCTCGAATTCTCGCATACGGAAGATAAATTGGCGCGCTACTATTTCGTTACGGAATGCTTTACCTATCTGAGCAATACCAAAAGGTACTTTCATGCGTCCTGTCTTTTGCACATTGAGGAAGTT
>JAZNQB010000011.1:0-2243 GCA_045589995.1 Paludibacteraceae bacterium | reverse complement strand
AGCAAACGAATATACTCTTGGCTGTATAGGTCTTCTACTGTGGTCCAGAGTGTGGCTCTTTGCCAAATCCATTGTTGTCTTTTCTGGTTGAAATAGAGTCCATGGCTTGGCCAGATGGCTATATGTCTCTCTGTGAGGTCTTTATGTTCGGTATGCTGTTTGTGTTGCGATGCGCATGGTGTGATGAGGTCTTTGAGATTTATTTGCTGTGTATAAATGGTGACTTGTCCGTTTTCATGTCCGAGTACCCATTGACTTACTTTGCGTTCAATCTCTGTGATTTTCTGCTCATTCCAACTGATACCACTGAGTGTGGCATTGGTATGTATGGTGATTTTATTTTCGTTCACCCTCATTTTTGTTACGCGCACATTAGGTGACCATATACGCGAGAAACGGGTGTACTGCATGAGCGAGTCACCTAATTCTTGCATACCGATAGTTGCTTTGGCAGTTATTGGAAGCAAGCAGAATAATATGAGAATAGTACTCTTTTTCACTTTAGAAATCTTCGTCACTTAGGTCTCCTGTAGTTTGTCTATTTCGTTGGCTTGCGTCTGAGTAAGATTGTTTGAGGTCGCTTGCCATTTTCGTTTGGTATGCTTCTGCGATATCGTAGTCTTTGGCATCATTCTCCTTGAATACGACGCGTATTTTAGTGATAGCTATATTGTTCTCGAGTTTATCAATGAGTTCGGGTGTGATGGCGTATGAAGTGATGGTTTTGTAATACGTGATGGTAGCGTTCGCATTCTTTTTGGTGAATTTGTCTTTTTTGATTTCTTTGTTGGTATCGAGTGATAGGCGTGTCATAGTGCCGTCCGCGAAGCGAATGAGAATGCGTGATGCGTTTGTGAACTCGTAGTATGCATTGACATTAGTGGTCCACACCAACAGGGTGGTGATGTCTTCTCCATTCACACGCTCTTGATAGAACGCCAATTGTGGTTTGATGTTTTTGGCCGTAGTGTTATCCACATGAATGAATTTGCCTTGTCCTGCGGCGTATGCATTAAGCATAGAGATGAGTGCTAATGCACTGATAAAAAGTAGTTTTTTCATTGTTGTATTGTTTGATTATTAGTAAATATGATCGGTTCTAATTGTATATTCTTTTTGGGTAGTAGTCCTCTATTGACGGGTCTGACGCGGTATCCAGCTGCGCGTAATTGCTGCAATAATCCCTTTTCTCCTCCGAGATAGATGGCATTGAGTGTGATGAATGCAGCTCCTTGTTGTAGGTATGGTTGTAGTCGTTTGGTCCATTCTTTATTTCGTGCGCAATAGATTTTATAATCGGAGTATGAGATGGATGATTTATTATCCGGGCTTTCTACTTGGTATGCTATGTCCGTCAGTCTGCCAGATAGATACATGTCTCTGATGGTTCTCTCTTGCTGTATTTCTTTCTCGGGGTATTGCACCACTTTGAGCAATTCCTCGCATTGCCAATGGAATGGTTCTCTATCAAAGAGCATATACATTGTTTCGCCTATATCATCGAGTCCGATGACGGGTATTCCTCTTTCGGCAGCCACATATTCAAAGAAACTCTCCATGGATGTCTGTTCGTCGTATTGCAGCCACTGCTTCATGAGTTCTGTTCGTAGCATTTCGGTTAGGTAGGATGGTTTCATGCGGGATAGGTTATCCAATCCCATTCCTATATTGAGTAGTAGGTTTTGGTCGATATAGTCCAATTGTTGTTCTGTATAGAAATTGGTCAATTGGATGGAGTCGGGTAGTATGGCAGCTTGTCTGAGTGCTGCGATTGCTTCGTAGTCCTGCATGGTGAACTCTGTCAGCACTTTATTGCATTTGGCAAAAGATTTGAAGACATTCGGTATGGTATCCAAAAACTGCATGTTGACATACCTATTGATAGCCAAGATGTATGATTTTTGCTTGCTTGCTCGTCCGCTCACTTCATACAATAGTTGTGCCTTGGCATGGAGTGCGAGAGTAGTTATTATGAGTATGTATATAATGCGTTTCATTGGAATCGAGTGATCATGTTGTATGCTTGGTAAATGCCCAATTCTCCTGCTTTGCTCAGGTCGTGTAGTCCTTTCTCTATCTCTCCTGTATAGATGTATGTGAGTCCTCTATTGAAGTATGCCTCTGCGAACTCACTGTCTTGCTCAATGGCGAGTGTATAATATCGTATTGCATCTTTCCATTCTTGCCTTGTGCATAGTATATTCGCTTTGTTGTAGTATGCAAACGAGAAGTCAGGTATGACT
>JAZNQB010000010.1:0-33207 GCA_045589995.1 Paludibacteraceae bacterium | reverse complement strand
GACTTCTTTTGAGGGAGATAGCAAACTATATTGGTACGAAGGAAGCTACTCTGATTACGAAGCACATAAGAAAATGCGCCTTGGCGAAGATGCTACCGAACCAAAACGCATTCGTTATCGTAAATTGGAATAATAAAAAGGGCACTTTTCATAGTGCCCTTTTTTTATCTTGCCCTTCAACCTTAATCCATCAACCTTCAACCTTAATCCTATTCTATAATGCCGCCTCCAACAAGCAAACCATCTTTGTAAACTACCAACGATTGTCCTGGTGCGACACCCCATACAGGTTCGTCGAAATGTATTTGCAATTGGCTATCTACTATGGTTAATTGGCCTTTTATTGCAGGGGATTTATAGCGAATGCGTGCCTCTACTTCTGCTGTCTCCTGCAGCCAATCTATGTCACGCACATGGTAATTCTTTGCGCGAACTACTGTTGTATATAGTTCATCATGATCGCCAAGAGTTACCGTATTGTTTTGTGCATCAATATGGGTAACATGTTTGGGACTACCCAAAGCGATACCTAATCCTTTGCGTTGTCCAATGGTATAATAACAATACCCTTTGTGCAACCCTAATATCTTGCCACTGGCGTCAATATAATTGCCTGTAGCCACTTGCACGCCCTGCTCTAATAGAAAACTATGATAGTCGTTGTTGGGGATAAAGCAAATGTCTTGACTCTCAGCTTTTTTGCTCAATGTCTCAAACCCATGTTCCAATGCGATTTGTCGTACCTTTTGTTTTGTTAGTCCACCTAGTGGAAAGATGGTTTTTTGCAAATTCTCTTCGGTCAGCATCCACAAAAAATATGTCTGATCTTTTTGTGTGTCTGCTGCATTTTTTAGATAATAATGCCCCCTATGTTCTGCGATTTGAGCGTAATGCCCTGTGGCAATATAGTCGCAACCGAATTCCTCAGCGGCTTGCATCAGTTTGCCCCATTTGATATGGGAATTACATATTACACATGGGTTAGGTGTGCGACCGCAAGCATATTCACTCACAAAATTGGCTATCACATGCTCCTTGAAAGTATCACGAAAGTCCAAAACATGATGTTCGAATCCTAGTACTTCAGCCATATGTTTGGCTTCGGTGATACTATCTTTCGAGCAACAACTTTTCTCATTTTGACCACATGCAACTGGCTTTGGATCAAAAGTGCGGAATGTAGCTCCTACCAACTCAAAACCTTGCTCTAGGAGCAAGATGGCTGCTACAGTAGAATCAATTCCTCCTGACATTCCTATAAGTACGCGTTTGGACATAATTTCGCTATTTTGAGCGCAAAAGTACATAAAAATTTTGATATGTGCAAAAATTGTAGTAACTTTGCACGTTATTTATACAAACTAATTCAGAATATGAAAAAACTTACACTTTTACTTTTATCTGTATTTGCAATGACTGCAGTTGCGCAGGTGACAACTATCCCAGCAATTATCCAAAAAGGATATACTGGCGAGGTGACTATTATCTTTAACCCTAATGAGGGTAACAAAGGTATGGTTGGTGCTAGTAACTGCTATGCACACACTGGTCTTATCACTAGTGCTTCGTCTAACGATGGAGACTGGAAAAATGTAGTCGAGAATTGGCGTGCCAATACATCTAAGACACAATTGACTAAGGATGGTAACAACTGGAAACTAGTTATTCCTAACATCTATGACTACTACAAATGCCCCGAAACCACTGAAATTAAGAAACTTGCTTTCGTGTTCCATGATGGCCCTTCTGGATCAAAAGAAGGTAAAACAGCCGAAGGTACTGATATCTTTGTTGAATTGGCGGATAAGGGATTAGCTGTCTCTATTAATGATCTACCTGAGATCTCTTTACTAAATACCAAAGTGACTCTTGTAGGTAATGCGACCTCTTCTGCGAATCTTACACTAAAAATTAACGGTGAGACAGTGAAGACCGCTACTGGTACTGAGCTTACTTATGACTATACTTTTAGCAAACAAGGCAACTATTCTATTGAATTTAGTGCTACGGCTGGTTCTGAGACTAAAACAGCAACAGCTTTTACATGTGTGCCTAATGCTCCTACAAAAGCAAATCGCCCTGCAGGTATCGTAAATGGTATTTACTATGACAAGGTTAACCCAACCAAAGTCACCCTTTGTACGTATGCTGCGAGTAAGACAGAGCCTGCTAAACATGTATTTGTTGTAGGTGATTTCAATAAATGGACTATTTCTAACGAATACCAACTTAAGCAAGCTAATGATAGCGCTTACTTCTGGATTGAACTTACTGGCCTCAACCCTGGTCAAGAGTACGCTATGCAATATGTAGTAGTTCGTGCTGATGGCAAGGTGGTACGTATCTCTGATCTTTATTCTGAGAAAGTTCTTCACGGGGATGACAAATGGATTTCTGGTTACAAGAGCAACTATCCTCAACAAGGTGATGGTTATGTGACTGTAATTCAAACCAGCAAGCCAGCTTTCAAATGGTCTGATGCTACGCTCAATTTCAAGCGTCCTAATAAGAACAATCTTGTTATTTACGAACTTTGGGTATACGATCACACGCCTACACGCAATATCAAGGGCCTCATTGATCGTCTTAACTACATCGAGGATCTTGGTGTGAATGCTGTGGAGCTGATGCCTATCACTGAGTTTGATGGCAACGACAGTTGGGGTTACTCTCCTAATCACTTCTTTGCATTGGACAAAGCTTATGGTACTCCTGACGAACTCAAGACTTTCATCGACGAGTGCCACAAACGTGGTATCGCAGTCATCCTAGATATGGTCTTCAACCACGCTACTGGTCTCAACCCTGTTAACAAACTCTATCCTTATGGTGCGGACCTCAGCAACAACCCTTGGTTCAATGCTACTGCACCTCACTCGGATAATGTGTACGAGGATTGGAACCATGATTTCGTTCCTACTAAAACCATGTTTACTCGCTCACTACAATATTGGTTGACCGAATACAAAGTGGACGGCTTCCGTATGGACCTTAGCCACGGACTTTGCGGTACCAAGGCAAATACTTCTGTAGCTAATATCAAGCATTACTACGAGCATGGTGTTAAAGCCGTTTCGCCTGATGCTTACATGATTCTTGAGCACTGGGGTAGTAATATGGGTAGCGAGCGTCCTGCTCTAATCAAAGAAGGTATGCTATGTTGGGATAACACCACCAATGCATATTACCAAACTGCAATGGGTTGGCTCAAAGATGGAGATAACCTCTCTTCTGCTAACAAAGATGACTATGTGACCTATTGCGAGAGTCACGATGAAGAGCGTGCTTTCTTCAAAGCAAAACAATGGGGTAATGGTGACCTTCAAACCAATGAGGAGGCTCGCGTAGCGCGCGTTCCTCTGAATATGGCTTTCCTTACTTTGCTCAATGGTCCTAAGATGTTCTATCACTTTGCTGAACTTGGTTTCGATTATTCGAAATACCAAAATGCACAAGGTAAATGGGGAAAGAACGATTACGGAATCACTAGCGAACTAGGTGCAGACTACGATTGCAAAATGCAGGTTAAATACCGTCCTGAGGCATGGATGAAGGCGCCTCACTGTCGTCATGCCGCATTCAAAAAAGTAGGTCAAACTATCCAACTTCGTACTCGTCTTATGCCAGAGGTGTTCGAAGGTAATCCAACTGCTTCTAGCCTTGGTTCTGGCAAAGCGCTTCGTACTATCCAATGGGGTAGCAATGTCTTTGTGGCTGGTAACTTTGGCGTAACAGGAGATCAAACTGTGAATGTTCCTTCTGGTACTTGGTACAACTACTTCGAGCAAGTAAAGCAAACTGCTACTACCATCACTCTTGCTCCAGGTGAGTTTGTGATTCTTACCGCTAAAGAGTGCCAATTGCCAAAGATTACTACGGATCTAGAGGATATCTTCGTTCCAATGACTCCATCTGAGATCCTTCCTCCATACAATGTAACTATTTACACGATCAGCGGTCAACCTATATCTGTACAATACAATGTAGAGGAAGTTAACTTCAATGGTATCAACCATGGTATGTATCTCATACAATACGAGAAGAATGGTCAACGAATGACAGAGAAAATAGTTCGTTAATCTTCAATTAACAACATATTTGCTAAATAGCTGCGTCATAAGGCGCAGCTATTTTTTGTACGTGCACGTATATATATTATGTACGCACGCACATATGTATATATAAATACATACACACATATATGTATTATGCTTACAACTTTCGCTGCTCGCACCGCACTATTACCGCACAATAACCGCACTATTCGTTATCTATACCGGAGCTCGAAAATAGACTAACAATTGTATTATACTTGATATACCTATACACCTAACAAAAAAATAAGGTACCGCCCACAAAACGAAAAGTACGGTATAGTGGTGTAGTGTAATTTGGTACAACCTATATAATATCAGTCAGTTATAGAATAATAGACCAAAAAACGAAAAGTGCACTCCGCGTTCATTCTATGTTCATTCTGTGTTAATTTCTACACGCAAATGGAGTGACAAATGTTAATACCACACGAACTGCATTCAAACACAAGCCGAATACACACCGAAAAACGACCACAAAACCGACCGAAATACCACCCTCTCCAATCACAGATCCGTCACCACACGCACACACGGCACACAAGCACAATACGAGCCACCAGAAGCCACGAAAGCGACCGACTAAGGAAATGCTTGCATAACACCGAAAATCGCTCTAAAACAAGCAAAAACGGCATATCAGCGGATATTTGTCCGCTTTTTTTGTGCCTATAGTGAACCATGAAAACGAAAAGTGCGTAATGGCGTAACGCGCGCGCGTATGTATGCACGGAATAGAGCCATTTATGAGACATCGGTTGTGTCCTATAAATGTCCCCTATAATAAACGCCTCTAAGGGGCGGAATTTTGACCGTCAAACCACTATTCGAAAGGTACACAAAACCGTACTTTTCGTTTTGCAAGAAAATTGCATTGGAGTGACGAATGGAGTGACAAATGGAGTGACAAAAGTTGGAAAAATGGGGTGCCCTACACTACCCCCTTTGTATCTCTCTTGTGAACTATGGATATAGAAGTGTGCCGAAAAAATCACGAATAATTTTCCCAAATTACAGCGAATAATACCCCAAATGCACCATTTTGCGCAAATCAAAATTTTGCATTACGCAGAATATCAGCAGTTTACAAGGATTTAAGGCGAAAAATACAAAAAAAATGGTGTTCAGGTAGTTCATTTCTTTGCGCGTGCGCGCGCGTAACCTATAAGAAAAATAGAGGTACCACAAAAAGCGATCATGATTTCTTCATTAGAGCTTCAATCGCGATTTTTTGAGCATCGATGACCTCTTGTTTCGCCTGGAGTAGTTTGCAAGCATCGCAATCAGGTGCAGCGTCTGGATCCTGTTCTACATGGTTCCCTGAACCAATGTGCCCAACATTCACACCGTTGTTGATGTTGTGCTCAGCAGCCTCTTTGATGTCAGACTTCAGCATTGGACCCTGGTCACGCAATAACCATTCAGCAGAAACATCTGGAAATTGCTCACAAAATTTCACCAAAGACGCTCCATTGAGTTCTGATTTTAGACTTTCGCCTACAAAATTCGACTTTGAAATACCAATTTTTCGAGCCAAGTCCGCCTTTGTGAGTTCAAAAAATTGAGCGCAGTTCAATAGTTTTTCCTTAAGATTCACCATAAAATTCAGTATTTTTGCCTTGAATGTTCAAAAAATTCAACTTTTTTGCACTTTTTTTCGTTCAAAAATTTTGTCGGTTCAAAATTTATTACTACCTTTGCACCGCGTTTCCCAATAGGAAAAAGCGCACAAAGGTAGTAAATTTTAACGACATGAGCAAAAAAATCGTACTAAAAAGTAGAGGAGACAAGGCAAAGATAGCCAAAATTTTGAACACGGATGTACGCAATGTGTACAATGCGTTGAATTTTTGTCACGATTCCAAGGACGCGGAAAAGATTCGTTTTGTAGCGATCCGTGACTTTGGTGCAATACAGATAGATATATGAAAAAGTTGAGTGGTCAGTATTGCAGAGAGATTCAATGTCCGTTCTACTACAAGCCAGCTGGCAAAGCAGCGTGCAAGTGGACAGGTACCAAACGCTATGTGAAGCATTTGCAGTCATGCCCAAAGAGTAAATAATAAAAAGGAGGTATATATGAAACCATGTAAGACACGAGATGAGTTCCGTGAATTCATCAACAATTATGCAGGCGAATTGCGTGTAGAAGGTCGCAGGGCCTGGGAAGGAAAAAAGTTGGTGGCGTTAGTAATGTGACAAATCTTAATAAGTATAACAAAATAAATTCTAAAGTTATGAAAACAAACGACCAAAGAAAAAAATGCCTCGTAGGTGTAGCGTTTAATCTACAAGGCCAAGTTAGTGAAGAAACAGTAAACAAATTGCGCAGGAGAGCTTGGCGCTTTACAGAATCAACTCAAACTATCTTCTTCGATGATAATAGTGCTGGAGGTCAATCCTGTTTCGTGTTCGAGATATACGACCTCGCATCTGCGAGTTTCATAGAGCGTCTTTGCTACTATATTCGCAAAATCATTGCAACAGCATTTCGTTATGTGGGGATACGCAATTGTTTCGTCTCTGTTATAATCGAAGACAACTTTGGACGCTTTCCCATGAACGGGACATTTTAAGCCTTTTAGTGCTTTTTTCATGACATCTTTGTCATTCTCAAATGGATTAAACATAAGCATGTAATTTAGGAAAAATCGCACAAAGGTACTAAAAAATACCGATATAAACAAATCAAATATAATCATGGAAGCAAATTATCTGAAAAAACTGGACTATGTGTGCGAGCACAATCACACCTTTGGTCATGTGATGGACCTCAAGTGGGGTGATAAAGAAAACACCTTGCGTTTGTCGGTGGACTTTCAACAGGGCATGGCTGGCATACTGGTGAACAATAACCTCAAGAGCACTTTTGACATCGAAGATATGTCTCTTGAAGACTTCCAAAAGAAGATTGAGGAGTGTCAAGACATGTTCAACGAACTAAGCAAATTCAACTAATGTTGTGGAGCCCAGTATAACGTAAAGGCAGCGTAAGCAGTAAAGGCGTGGGAACGGTGTGGGGTTCGACTCCCCACCTGGGCGCAAAAGAATAATCAAGAAACAAATGGAAAACAACAATCCAACTCTCATTCTCCAATCTCGTGTTGGCATCAAAGTCAAATGGCTTGATGAGAGAAACATTATCAGTCAAACCGCCGTTCGTGCACGCATTGCACGCGGTACTATTATTCAGTTGCAGAAGGCATGCAGGAACAAAGAGGCCTACATTGATTTCGGCAGTTTGGATGAAGACCTAAAGCGCAGGATCCAAGAGGCGCTGAACGCAAGTCCATACGACAAAGCCAAACAAACCGTGTCACTCATGGACTTTGTTCGCCCTGATGCTCTCGTGAGTGAGTTCTTTGACAACTACAAGACCGCCAAAGGTTCGTTCTTGCCTATGGACAAACGCATAGAGTACACTGCCAATGCAATTGTGCTGAATGGTATTCGTCAGATGCGTGAGGCATACAAACGCAATGACATCTCGTTGCCCTGGACTACGATTGTTCGTTTGGTGGCAGACTTGGACAGAAGCGCACTGAAGGTGAACTTGCCAGAGAATGAGCGCAAGCTAAAGCAACGCTTCGAGGAGTACGAGCGCGGAGGGTTGGAAGTTCTCATTCATAAGAACTTCAAGACAGGCAGCACCAATGCAGCGAAGATCCTCACACCGGAACAGGTGGATATGATGGTCATGGTGATAGCAGAACACCGCAACTTCTCAGACAAGGACTGTGCAGAGTTCTACAACATTGTGGCAAAAGCCAAAGGTTGGAAGACTATCACCGCAAGCAATGTAGCTGAGTGGCGCAAGAAAAAAGAGTACATGATCACCGCCAGCCGTCGAGGAGCAAGCGCACACCGCAATGGTCATGCTATGACCGTACAACGCGAGCGACCAAGTGCACCACTATTGATGTGGGTGTTGGACGGCTGGGACTGTGAGTTGTACTATCAGCAAAAGGTCAATGGTCGCACCACCTATCACAACCGCTTGACAGTGGAAGTAGTTTTGGATCCAAGCACACGCTATCCAATCGGCTATGCGATTGACGACACCGAGAGCGCTGAACTCATTACCCGCGCTTTGCGTAATGCCATGCGCCACACACAGGAACTATTCGGCCGTATGCTGCGCCCCAACCAAATACAATGCGACAACTTCGCTATTGGTGCAATGCGCGAGATCTACGCAGGGTTGGCTGTTGAAGCCGTGACACCAGCAGCTGTAGGAAATGCCAAATCAAAGGACATTGAACCTTGGTTCCGTGAGTTCAACGACAAGTATTGCAAGAAGATGTTCAACTGGTCCGGTCATGGTGTCAAAGCTAAGAACCAACCCAATATGGATGTTGCCCTGGCAAACAAGAAGAATTTCCCTACCAAAGAGGAATTGATTGCTGAGATTGACATGCTCATTAGCCAATATCGCAACGAGCACATGGCAGCGTTCATGGAGAAGTACAAAGCACTTCCAGAGGAGCGCAAAGTGGAGTTGCCAATGATGAAGTATTTGGCGCTATTGGGTAACACACGCCGTGACACCTATCGTTTGGGCGCACAGGGTATTGTAATCAAATACGCTGGAGAGAAAATCCAATATGAAACATTCGATGAGCGTTTTCGTGACCTTTGCTATATAGACTGGCATATCAAATACGACCCTCAAGACATGAGTACCGTATTGGCTACTACTGAAGATGGCAGCGAACAGTTCTTGCTTGCAACGAAGTATATCCAACCAATGGCACTCGCTGACCGCAAGCCTGGCGACTACGAGAAGTTGGCTCAAGTGCTGCACTTCCGCGAAAAAGAAGAGACGCGAATTGCCCACACATTAGGAGCACACCAGGAGGGAGCTATGCAGATCCTGCAAAGTCGTGAATTTGATGACCTGAGCAAGTTCCTGATTACCGACTCACAAGGTCAGCACAAAACGCTGAAGTATGCAGCCGAGCGTGCTTTGCCTGAAGCACCAAAGGCAACTGTAAACGCATTTGAAGCTGCTACTGAAGTAGAGGAAGAGAACATTCGAGATATGTATTAAAACAATAATCAAATAACATTCAAAAACCTTTCAAATATGATTAGTCAAATCAATCGTGAGGACATTGCGCAAGAGTTGCGTGAGTACTGCCAGAAGTTCAATAGTCAAAACCGTGCAGCAGCTGCCATTGGCATTGCACCAGCCACCGTGAGTGCTATCCTGAATAACGATTGGGCATTGGTAAGTGAAGCCATGTTCATCAAGATTGCCGATGCTATCGGCTACGAGGCAAGCAGTTGGCAAGCTATAGAAACAAAGGTGTGGAAAAACTTCAACAAGATCTTGAACGATGCGCAAGAAAACGCCTTTGTGATGGCAGTGACATCTGACGCTGGTAGCGGTAAGACTTTCACCTCAAAGAGCTATGTCAAGAACCATGCTGAAGCCTACCATATCAGTTGCAAGTCATACTGGACCAAAAAGGATTTCTTGATTGAGATTGGTCGTGCTATTGGCAACAAAACCGATGGCAAGCGTGTGACTGTTCTGGTGGACGAAATTATCAACACCCTGCGTTGGCGTGATAGCAAACCACTGTTGATTTTGGACGAGGCGGACAAATTGAGTGACACCGTGCTTCAGCTGTTCATTACCCTCTACAATGACCTTGAGGGCAGATGTGGAATAGTGCTTTGCGCAACCGACCACTTAGAAATGCACATACGCCGTGGCGTGAACCTGGGGCATACTGGTTTCAACGAGATCATCAGCCGTCTTGGTCGCAAGTTCATTGCCTTGCCTTCAATCACCAGTAAGGATGTGACTATGATTTGTGAGGCAAATGGTATCACCACAGCAGAGGCTATCGACGAGGTGCTGATTGGTAGTGCCTACGAGGGAAGAGCAAAAGGAAAAAACGCGTTGTACGACTTGCGTCGTGTACATCGTATCATAGATGCAAAGAAACTAAATTGATATGAAGAAACGAGCATTGAGTGTGAACGATATCCTTTGCTACGAACCCAAGAGCATTGGATTTGACGGCAAGTGGAAAGAAGCGATGGGCGACCCAGAGCTCAAAGGATGTTGGACCATTTGGGGTGATCCAGGACAAGGTAAAACGCGCTTCTTGCTTCAGTTGACAAAGTACCTCATGAGCAAAGGTGTGAAAGTAGCATATAATTCGCTGGAGGAGGGTTTGAGCGCAACATTCAAGCGTGCTGTGGTTGAGTCTGGAATTGTAGCAGAAAATACAGGAATGTTCTGTCTCTGGGATAAATTACAACTTGATAGAATAAAAGAAAACTTGCGCAAAAAACGTTGCCCTCGTGTAATCATCATTGACTCGGTGCAATTCCTTGACGGTGTAACCAAAGCAGAGCTGGTGAAAATGGTTGATACTAACCCACGCAAGCTATTTGTCTTTGTTAGTCACGCAGCTGGTCGTCAACCATTAGGGGCAATAGCCAGCAGTTTACGCTACAAAAGCGACATCAAAATGTTTGTAAAAGACTTCTACAATCACATCACCAGTCGCTATTCAGGTCGAGCAGTATTTGATATTTGGCCAGAGTATCATTTAATGACAGAGGAAGATAAACAACGAACAGTCACCATGACAGAAGAATAATCACTATGGACACGAAGAAACAACTCATCAAGCGTTGGCACACCCTGCTGAATAGTTTGGGAATAGATAGTGCCACCAAGTCAGTACTCCTGGCCCAATACGGAGTGGCAAGCAGCACAGAACTGGAGACATGGCAGCTGAAGCAACTGTGTGACTCACTGCAAAAAGACGATCCACGCGATGTGGCACGCAAACGCTTGCTGAAGATCCTCAAAGACTGGGCACACCTCAAAGGCACAAAAGAGGACACTGACTATCTGAAGGGCATTGCCGAACGCGCTGCTGGTGGTACCAGTTTCAACCAAATCACATTGGCACGCCTCAATAGCCTGTACAATGCGTTTCTAATACAAACAAAAGATATGAGAACCGCTCGCAACATGAGCGTACCTCAAGCTAAATAATAACCCTATAAACAACACAACAATGGCAGAATTTAATTTTGACAATTTGTCTCCTGAAGAGAAGGAGCAATTGGCTCGCGAAGCATTCAAGAGCAAAGAAAAGGAGTTCGCAAAACGCGCCAAAGAGGAGCAAGAAGCGCACTACAAGCAGCTGGTCGATGAGACTATTGAAAAGGCTGTGGAAAGCGTTGGAGAGTTGAACATCAAAATGACCGCCGCTAAGAAGCAAATCTTCAACGATTTTGACACGGTGATTGCACTCAAGAACGAGTTGTACACAGGTCAAAAGTGGCTCAAAACAGACCGTGTGACCAACACCTTCACCAATCAAGAAGGCAACAAGCGTGTCACTGTGGGCTATCACACCAACGACAACTACCTTGACACCTATACAGAAGGTGTGAAACTGGTTGAGGAGTACATCTCCAGTCTTGCCACCGACGAGAACGGTCAAAAGCTCGCTGATATGGTCAAGGTACTACTCAGCGAACGAGGCAAAGGCGGACAACTCAAAGCACAGAATGTGCTGCGCCTACAACGCATGGCGAATGACAGCAAGAACGAGACCTTCATTGAAGGCATGCGTATCATCAGCGACGCATATAGTCCCACCAAGAGCAAGCAGTTTGTCAAGGTGGAGATCAAGGGCGAGCATAATGAATGGGTAACAGTAAGCACTAACATGACGGATTGCGAATGGTAGAAAATAGACGAGTGCGTCGCTACCTCAATGGTATGTCCTCGCGACGCAAATCATGCAGAAGAAACACAGCAGGTCGTTATCATCAATATGTACCTCTGGCAAAGAAACCTGCGATTGCAGGTGCATTGACACGATTCTTCAGACTAATCATACATCAAGTAGTGGCATGAAACAGGTATCTACAAGAGTAGAAATGATTGAGTTGTGCCGTGGCTGTAAGGGTCACGGCATTGACCATTCTACAGGGCAACGCTGTGAGACCTGCGAAGGTTCAGGGCGAGTGCGTAAAATTCGAGAGATTGTGACCAAGATAGAACCATATCACGGTCCTACATAAAAAGAGGCTCGCATATCAGAGATACACAAGCCTGCAAAAAATCCGTTGCAAAGGTAGTAATTTTTTCTGATATGTACAAATCAACTGCAAAAAAAGCGCAAATAATTCGCAGAATACTCCTTGAACACTATGAGCCAGGACGGCAAGACAGGTGCAAGTTGTGGGTCTATCGTAATAAGATACGGCCAGTTCTGGGCATAAGCGAACGAACCTTTTTTCGCATGTTGAGCCTACAAGAAGAGGAAAAACCTACACCCAACGAACCCACATTGTTTGATACAAATGAATACCTAAAGAAATGAAACAGTACAAATCAAAATCAGCTTTATTCTTTGCCACCGCTGGTTGGTGGCTGCTGGAGGGAATCAGCTATATTTTCCGCCTATTGCTTTTTGCAGTGGTAATCGTGTGCTTTATGATTGGCGCGAGTTTGCAATTTGTATGCGAATGGATCCAGGACAAAGTGCAAGCTATCAAGCCTGGAGAATACGAACCTAACAACGAGACTGAAGAATAAAGCAAGCCCCGACCGCAGTAGTCGGGGCTTGTTATTTATAGGTCAATGTCCTCAAACGAAGTGGTGAATGTGATTGTGCGAATACGCAGACCTATGTCATTGCGATTCTCGCTGCTGGCTTCTGTCCGAACCAGCGAAGTGCAGTAGTTGTCTTCAGGAACCCAACCATGTATGCAATCCACCAATGCCTTCTCCAGTTCAAAGTCCTTCATGGACTGTTCTCGTGCGTTCTGAGGGGCTTTTGGACCTGAAGCAGAGTAATTGTCCACGCAGAGGCGAACGGTGATTGTAGCGGGCTCTACATACTGCGAACCGCCACCCATATTTTGATACTGTTCGCTCTCAATATCGATCAGCACAGCCGGACACAAAATGGCGGGGCGGATATTGGTTTGGTCTTGTCCCAAATAGCGGTCCACCATGCGAACATCTTTCAATGTACTATCGACTTGGTTCATCAAGTCAATCATTAGCTTTGAAAATACAGAATGAATCATATTTGAATGGTGTTTGTTAGTCGTTCAAAATCTTCTTGAGTTCTTTTGTGATCACACCCTTTGCGCGTTCGTTCAGCACCTTTGATGGTCCAATGAATTGTCGCTTGGGTATCTTTGTCTTGCGCCCACGACCTGCGTTATTGGTACCTTCATTGTGAGCTGCTGCGTATGGCACATTGGTATATACCACTGCTTTACCTGGTGAAGCGCGTTTGCTCACGGATCTGTATAGACGATTGCGCCTGGAGAGCAATGTGCCATAGGCCTGATCTGGGTGTTTCGGGTTTGACTTTCGCTTGGCAGGTTTCCATTTCTCCAGCTTGGAATCAACAAAGCCTTCTTCGCGAAAATTCTCCCGAACAAACTTCACCGCCTCGGTACCAACCTTCACTGGTAATGTACGGCTAAATGCTTGATTTATCTCCTTTTGCTTCTTTTTAAGCAGTTTTTTGAACTGTTCTGGGGTCATTTGTGCATTTTTTTTGCAAAAAATTTTGATACTTCAAAAAAATATACTACCTTTGCGGTCGAAATCAGTCCCTCACTCATAGAGGTGGGTTTTCCCACCTACGGGTGAACGGACTGATTTTTATTTATCATACACTCGTATCATATAAGATATATAACCTGCTGTATCCTTTGCTTTCAATTCAATTCGCTTCCCTTGGTATGTACATTCATACACACGAAAATCACAATCGTGATGAATACCTGTTTCCGTTCTGACAAGTGTTAGTTTCTTAGCCCACTGTTCAAATTCAAAAACAAATTGCATAGTCTCACCAGCATTCTTTTTTCGGCAACATTTCGCAAGCGTTTCATCGAAGAATTTACGCCTAAAAATAAGTTCATCCCCATCTTTACTTGTGACGAGTTTTTGATTGGTTTTCTGACCGGAACTTGTAACTGAAGGCTCAAGATGTTTCTTGACAAAATCAGATACTTCGATTTCTCCAGCCTTCTTCTTATTGGGGCTGCTATCAATACGCTTCCCTATCTCTTTATCCACCTTGCCACATCGATTGCAGTTCTTGCGCCCTGCCAGGTCCATAGCCAATGCCATGAGTTTATTTCCGGCAAATGGACACGACATGCAGCTCTGTGGGTAGTATGGATGTTTTTGTGAGAATAGTTCTTCAGCTTTGGCTGGGTTGCTCTCTAATCCGCGTGCGGGGTCTGACTTGCCGTCGCTCAGGGGTGCTGCTGTCACATCGCTATCGCTTTGCTGAAGCTCACATTTGCAGTTCCACCTATCGCCTGGCTTGTGTTCGTCCCAAAACGGATCATCTACAGGTCGCACTGTTCCCCAGAACACCATGTGATCCGCACCAGGATTGGGAGAGGTGGAGTCTATCCACTCCAGGTTTGGATAGACATCTTTTTCCGCCTCAAACATCTTCCACTCAGCTGCGTTCTGAGCTCTGAGGATGGCGGTGTCATATTCAGTGCGTAACCAGGCACGATTGCGGTGCTCAATATAGGGCGACACATCTTTGACAAACTTCTGAAACGGTTTTACATGACCGTCTTCGTCTATCATTTGTGCTGCTATGTCTTGCTGCATACGGTGTACGCGAAAGGCAGAGAACACATCTGCACTATGATTGAACGAACTCCTGAAGGTGTCGTTTGGCAGAGGTGTGTTATTCTCTACAGCGTTTGCATAACCTTCAGATATTGCCTCGTTGAATATCTTGCTTGTTTCTTGGAAAAGGTGTTCCTCTACTTCATGATCAATGTCCACATTCCCCTTGTATATGTTCACCAATGCGCGTGCAATGCCTTCCACACTCAAACTCACATCGCCTTCTACTAATGGGGGTAGTTCGTTTATTCCGTACTCCTCATCTATAGTGTCGCCCCCGACTAAGGGGCGAACCCGAAAAAATCCGCTAACTGGTCAAAGAGTTTGCTTTTCTTTTTAGGGTCGTTTTCTTTGTCTTTGGGCTCGTTTTGGGTGTTTCCCTTGTCATTGTCTTTTTCACCTGATTTGATGGCTTCTAATACAGCCTGACGGCGTTCCTCTTGCTCTTGCTTGAGTTGGTCGTAATTATCTGGCTTTGGTATTCCATAGGTCTCGTACCAATAGTCGTCAGAGATAGGCACCTTGTTGGAGAGTTGAATATCTATGTCCAGGCGTGATTTTAGTTTTTGAAGGTCAATTTCTTCATCGAAACAGAAGGTACCACCTTGCACATTGTAGCCATAGCTGGTGAGTATATTCAGGAACTGTTCGCTATTCAGGATATTGCAGATGTAGCGCAAATCAGACTGAGTGATTTCCAACTGTTGTGATTGGTGAACGGCTGCTTGCGCATAGCCTGATGAATTGCTTGAGGTCGTTGTTTCTGAGTTACCAAGGATAGCAATAGACATTTCCTGGTTGCAGACTTCTATGAGTGATTTTTGTAGTTCGCCATTGCCATTGCTCGTTTTGCCGTCAAGCATTTCAAAATCTGCTTGCTTTGGAATCATGATTGTCAGCGACGAACCTGATTCTTCTAATGTCTGACGCAGTTTCTTCTGTGTCTCTGAATCGTATGCGTCATATTTGACTACACGCACAGGCTGACCAAAGATTTCCACATATTGAGCAAAGTCACCAAATCCACTGCGTTTATATAGCGCGTACATGGAGCATTGCAATAGCTTGCCAAGGTCGTTCTTCTTACCTAAGATCATCACCTGTGGCAAATTATCAATGGAGATACCTTTGCTATCAAACATGTTGGTGGCAATCTCTCGTGCTTCAGGACGAATGTGTCGGCGGTCTATCTCCTCAAAACTGAAATTTGGGCCAACGATAAACTCAATGGCGGATGTTCCCCAATAGAGTGTTTCCATACAGATTTCAACGAAACGCTCAAATTGAGGTGAATTGATAAGGGAGTCTAATTCGTCCACCTTTTTACCGCTATTGTCGTGGAATGTCAGTCCTTTATTGGTGACAGATTTAGTGCGTTTGTCGAGTAGTCCAGATAAGTGTCCGTCAATGGTCACTACATCGTGATAGAGGTCATACAGTCGATACCTGTTTGGAATAGTAACTGACTCTGCGCGCTCAATAGCGCTTTTCAGTGTACCTACATCTTTACGATTCCGGTTGTGCGCAACATTGACAATCTCTGTGATAATGAGATTATCCACTTTTGGTGTTTTTTTAGTTACACCTGGTGCGATTTCTTTTTTCTTGCGTGCCATAGTTAGAAATGATTTTTGCGTTTTGGATTAGAACTCCATGAGGTGCCCAATTCACCCTCAATGTCTGGAGTAGCAGGGTCATCGGTTTTGTATGGAAGTTCAGTGATGTTGTTGTTGCCGTCCCGGATGTCCTCAAGCAGTCGCACAACGGCTTCGTATTCGCCTTGATATAGTTCAAGGTTGAAGTTAGGGTTTGCCATGCGCAGCAGGTAGTATGCTGCAATAGTTTTGACAATCTTCTTGAGCATTGGTGAGTCCACTTCAGGAGGAGTTGTCTCAGTACCAAATGCAGCAGACAAATCATATTTGAATAAGTAGGACTTGCAAAATGATTCAGCTGCCATTATTTGCAATTTTACTGCGTCTTCTGAAGACCGTGAGATAGCTTCTATCACTTCAGGATAGAGCTCAGTTTGTTGTAGTTCTTGAATAGAGATAATCATATTTTTTTCGAGTTTTTGCGTTTAATATGAACAATTCCTTGGCTTGCTTCCGTGTCGGCCCTTTTTTTGAGTATATACACAGCACCTTCAACCATATCAGGACCATCAATGCGTTTCTGCTTTGGAGAGAAGTTGATGAACTGTGTGCGGAGTGTCTTCATGCCAGGATCGTCGTGTTCAGCTTCATTGAAGACGAGAAAACCGGCACGGTGTATGGGCTCTAATAGTCCCTCAATACGCGTGTATTTGTCGCCCTTCTTGCGTGTATCTGGAATGATAGGCAGGAATACATTTCTTGCCTTTCCAATCTCATAGATGACAGGCAGCATGGCTTGTTCGTAGAATGGGTCCTGAAGACTATTGTTCTCAATGTGCACCTGTATAGTTTCTGCACCATGATAGCGTGCCCAGTCATACATGTCATAAAGCGCTTCAACAAAATGTGTGGTACTCATGGTGTCAACCTTGGCGCGAGCTATGTAGTAGGTTCTATCTTTATATAGGACACAGCCAATCGCTTTGTAGGAACCACTTGTGCGATCCTTGTTAGATGTGGCTGGGTCGGCATATATAATGCTCATACATTGGCGCAATGACGGTATCTTTCCCTCTTTGAGTTCCTTGAACACTGTTCCACCGTCCATTGGATTGTTGAAATACTCCTTTTGTCCTGAAGCATAGCTAATAGTCGATAGTACGCGGTCAATGTCTTCCTCACTATTTTTCTCTGGCCATGAGGATTTGCCGTTTTTGTCTCGAATGTTGATGATGTCAAACTTGTCGCAAGTATCACTCTCTCCAAGATACTTGACCATACAGTTGTCACTGATGATATTACCATTGACCAAGATTCGGGTAGGATTTGAAATGGATCGTGTTGGAATAAGTGCTTGCTCCATCCACGCAATCTTATTTTTCATGGTGTCCTCATTGCGACATTCTTCATCAGTATCAAAGTCATCAATAAGAATGAAATCAGGGCGCTTTTCTGCATTCCTGGTTCCACGAGGAGACGCACCCCAACCAAGAGCTCTGAACGAACACCCATTCTTGCACACGAATTTGTCTGCCGTCCATGAACCGATGTTCATTTGTGCGCCATAGTCCTGTATTACGCGCTGGTTCGATTCAAAGAATGCCTTGAATGGAGCCATCAGGAGCACAGCGTTGTCGTGACTATTGGAAACAATAAGGAAGTTCTTGTTTTGCCCAGTGAGAGCTAAGTAGCACCCTTCCATCATAGCTCGTGCTGTCTTTGCCAACTCACGCGACCAAGCGCGGACCTCAAACCACTCTGCATGCGATAGCAGTCGCTTCGTAGCTGCTTTATGGAACTTCGCAGGTTCAGCAGTACAATAGTTCGGGAAATAATACTTGAACCATTCTTCAGGATTGGCTTCAAGCATGGCCACACGGCGCAGTCGTTGTGCAGATGTCTCGTGTGTGTTGATTGGTGTAGAGTTCTTGAAATTGTCGCAATACTGACGAAACAACTCAAGGTATTCTCTATCACTGGCGATTCCTATTCTTTTTGCCATTTCTGTTTCTCAATTTGTTCGTCAATGAATGATTGGTAGTACTTACTAATTTTGCCTGCTAACTCAAAATCAATCTCCTTCAGGAACTCGCAAAAGTCCATTCCGATTTGCACTGTTTGGCTGACTGAGTAGCGTGTTTCAAGCTGGCGAATATCAGTGATCAATTTACGTCGGATATCAGCCTGTTTGGAGTCCGCAACTCCGCCTTGAGCCTCAATGATGTTTTGCAACTTCTGTAATTCAGTGTAAAGACTTCGCAAGATTTCTTGCTTGCCTGACATTACATTTTTCTTCAGTTCGTCCCAATGATCTTTTTTGGACCACCGAGAAATAGTCTGTTCAGTCACCTCTAATTTAGAGGCGATTTCCTTTTGGGTCATACCGCCTTGAACAAACAATGTTCGGGCGATTTGTCGTTTGTTGTCGTTCTTTTCCATGCGCTTGAAAAATTAAATTCGGCTGCAAAATTACTGCAAAAACAGTCGTTTTTCAAATATCAATGTCAGATTGGCAGTACTATTAGGAATGGCCATAAAAAGGTTGTAATTTTGCACCCGAATTAGGTTTCACGCGACAAAAAAAACAATTATGCTCACAAACGAATTTGACAAAGAAGATGGTATCCAGCTTGCTATTGGTGGTGGCAAGTGGTATGTGTTTTTTGCAAGGGGAAAGAATTTCTTCAAAAAGCACCGTATGAACGAGAAAAGACGCTTGGATGGTGTTCTCTGGTGGAGGAGTTTTTGGCGTATTGTATTTATTAAAGATGTATATGTGCATGTACGTATGCGCAACAGTAAACGAGCTGATCAGCGCCGTTCTCGCGTAGAAGCAATCAAATAAAGCACACCCAAACACTATTCAAACGATATTCAAATGACGAAAATTGAAAAAGAATTTTTGCTTTCGGATGATTCCGTCAACTGCTATGGCTATCGTATGTTGACCGCAGGTTTACAACTTGAACGTTTCAAACCTGCGATTGGCTACCTCATGCACGATCGAGAGCGAGGAGTGGCAGTGAAATGGGAGGACCTTGTTGTGCGCGATGGTGCTCTCTATGGAAAGCCAGTTGTGAATGACGAACAATTTCCAGAGTTGGTCAAACAAATTCAGGATGGCTTTTATGCAGCTGCATCTGTTGGGCACATTGTAGCTTTGGAGTGGAGCGATGAACCAGGCATGAAATTGGAGGGACAAACAGGTCCTACAGTTACAAAATGGTTCCCTCGCGAGTGTTCTATTGTTGACATACCAGGCAACTATAATGCTGTGGCACAATTATTCGCGGAGGATGATTCTATCCTTCACGATCTTTCCGCAAATTTAATTTCTGATTTTATGAACAAAACAACGATTGAAGTGAAAGTTCTGCTTGACGCAGGACTTCCAAACCTTGCTGCTGACAGTTCGCCAGAGCAAGTTGCAGAGGTCATTCGTGATTTGGTAGCAAAAGCACAACGATGCGAAGCCGCCGAACAGGAACTTGAGGACCTCCGCGGTCAAATGAAGTCGCTGCAAGATTCAGTAGAGGAGGATAAGATCCAATCTATTATTTCGCAGGCGCTTGCTGACCACAAAATGAACCCCGCAATGGCGGATAAGTTAAAGGCTGACTATAAGGGCAATTCAGATGGTCTGGGTGCACTTGTAGCTACAATGCCTGCACAAACTACAATCTCAAGCCAACTTCAAGCTGAGTTGCCTCAAGAGATTGCTGGCAAGACGTACAAAGAGTTGTACGATGAAGGCAAACTTGAGATGGTGAAGAAAAACTTCCCAGATCACTATGCAAAACTCCGAAAGGAGCATATCGGAGAGTAAACCAAAAGTCAAACACATTCATTTTTTTTTGAACTATGCCAAATTCAATTTCCAAAATTCCAGTGCAAATTTTCGCTGACTACATCATCGAGAAATTGCGTAAAATGAACCCATTTTTGGTGTTCGCAGTAGATGAATCAACCAAAGTTCTTGATGGTTCAGTTGTTCACATTCCTCAAGCAGGTGCTTCACCAAAAACAGTGAAGAACCGTAGTACTTTCCCTGCAACGGCAGTCAAACGCGATGATTCGTTTGTGACCTATGCGTTGAATGTCTTTTCAACAGATCCAACTCATGTGTCCTGGCATGAGGATAACGAAGTTAGCTTTGATAAGCAAGATTCCGTCCTTAGTGATCATGTAGAGACATTGATGGAGGCTGTTGGTGATGACATGATTTATAGCTGGCTGACTGGCTACAAAAACGATGGTAAAACAGCAGATACAATTCCTTCTGGAAATGTGGTATTTACTTCAGGTGATAGCCGTGCCGTAGTTGAGGAAGGTCAAACCGGAAATCGTAAGAAGCTTACCTATAAAGATGTTCAAGCACTTGCATTGAAGTTTAATAAGGACAACGTGAGCAAGCAAAACCGATATTTGATGCTTGAGAGCAATATGTATCAAGAACTCATTGAGTCTTTGTCTGACAACCAAATGGCAGCTTTCCAAGGTACCGCAAACTTGGCTGAAGGTATTGTCGGCAAATTGTGTGGCTTTAACATTATGGAGCGAAGCAGCGTCGCTTACTTCACCGCTGCTGGTGTACCTATTGCTCCTGGCACTGCACTCAATGCAACAGACTGTGTAGGTGGTATTGCATGGCAAAAGGATTGCGTTGCTAAAGCGCTTGGTGACATTGTGCCATTCCAAGACCTTGCAAACCCAATGTACTATGGTGATGTGTTCAGTGCCCTTGTAAAGGCAGGTGGTCGTTGCCGTCGTGCTGATTGGGCTGGTGTAGCTGCTATTGTAGAGGCTGCTGCCTAATCGTATAAAGTACCGTGATATGAGAAGAATAGACGAAATCATTATTCATTGTGCGGCCACTCCAGAGGGGCGTGCAGATACTGCTGAAGACATTCGTCGTTGGCATACCGCGCCAAAGCCTAAAGGGAATGGTTGGAAAGATATAGGGTATCATTTCGTCATTCTTCTTGACGGTACAATCCAACAAGGAAGAAAGATAGAGCTCGCTGGAGCTCATTGCACAGGACACAACCGATTCAGCATAGGGGTGTGCTATATTGGAGGAAAAACCAAAGACGGTAAGACTTCAAAAGACACCAGGACAGAGGCGCAGAATGCCGCACTGAAGGATCTTGTGATAAAACTTCAGCAACTCTATCAGATTCCGTTGGAGAACATTCATGGGCACAATCACTATGCCAATAAAGCATGTCCGTGCTTTGATGTCGAACAATGGAAACAATCACTACAGTCATGAACACTGAGAAAACGAAAAAAGACAATAGGAGAGAAGTGCGCTTCTATGTGTGTCTGGTCCTTGGCTTTGTCCTAATGATGTGCGGTTTCTTTGCCCCACCAATGGGAGAAATTCACAACTCAGTTCTTGTAGGTGCTGGACTGTTGCTATCCATCGGAGCATTGGCTGTTGGTATAGACCTGGTAGGCTGTATTCATGAACTACGATTGCTCAAAACAGGAGTTGTTGACGACTTAAAAAAAGACCCACAATGAAACGCATTTATTGGACACTGATCGTACTATTGTTGTTTGGGTGTAATACCCCAAAACCAATAGTGACTTCAGACATCAATGTTACACGCGAAATCACAGAGGAACCGCGTATAGAAGAGCGCAAGGTTGCGGAACCGGACTCCGCACTCATTCGTGCATTAGCTCAGTGTGACGAAAACAATCAGCTTCTTATTACAACTTTAGATTCCGTCAATGGTTCACGCATACAAGCGAATCTTCAAACCACCCCAACAGAAGACGGAGGAGTACTCTTTGACTTTCAATGCAAGGAAGACTCATTGATAGCTGAGATAGAAGTGCGGGATCGGACTATCCGTGAATTGCGCGAGGAGAAAAAAACAGTTCCAGTTCCAGTGCCTATAGAGTTATCCAAATGGGAAACCTTTTGCTTGGTACTGGGTAAGATCTCCGTTGCAATAGTAATAATGTCAATACTAATCTTTATCATTTACAGAGTATGCAAGATTTATATCAAAAAGTAAAAGACCATTTTTCGCGCTACACCAGTGCGGATGTGGTCTATGTTGCTGGTGGTGTGTTGTTTTTGTCTGAGTCCGCTGCTGAAAGCTATGGCAAAGGACCTGTTGAAGCTATCAGACGCAACAACATTGAATCTCTCAATGCAACAAAGCAAGAGCCTCAGTCACTCACAACTGAAGAAATTGAGGCGATGACATATAGCCAACTGAAATCCAAAGTGGCAGAGCTTGGAATCGTGGCTGAAGACATGAAAAAAGAAACCCTGAAGGAGGCTCTGCTAACCTTCGCAAAACAACAATAAGACTATGCCATTCCCTGGAGTAAATGTCAATGTAACGAACGGCAATCTATTGAAAGAAATCAATGCTGCCGATTGCGTGCCTGGTTTGCTTGTGACGGTAAAAACCCCATCGCTTGTAGCGAAGGTGTTGAAAGTGTACAGCCTGGCTGACGCAGAAAAATCGGGAATCACCCAACAAGCAGAACCATTTGCGCATGCTCTGCTTGATGAGTACTATACTGAGTTAGGAGGAACGAAGTTGCTCTATATCATGGGTACTGCCCCTGATATGACAATGGAGACAGCTCTGAAGTCCACTGAAGCTAATGGTATCATGAAACTAATTCGTGCAGCAGGTGGCGATATTACTATGGTTGCTATTGCTCGCGAAGCAAGTGCTACCTACAATGCAGGTACAGCATTCTTGGACAAAGATGTACAAGCAGCTGTCACTGTCGCAAAGGCAACCGGTGAAGCTCTTCAAAAAGCCAATACACCAGTGCGATTCCTTATTGAAGGTATCGTTGCTAATGAGACCGCAGAAAACGATTTTGAACCTAATGCAGCCACCAACGGCTTTGCTTGTGTGGTGTTAGGTGGAACTAATACTGATGGTCATGCTTCTGTGGGTTTGGCTTTAGCACGTGCTGCAAAGTATGGTAGTCATGTCAAACTCGGTGCTGGTAGTAATGGATCACTGACTGCAACACAAATGTATATCGGTGGCACCCCACTTGAAGAGTTTGCAGGTTTGGAAACATTGCATGATGCAGGCTTCTTGACCTTCATGACTCGTCCAGGTGCAGCAGGTTACTATTTCGGCCGTGACAACACTTGTGCAAATGATGATTTCCGTATCCTCGTACATGGGCGTGTGATCGACCGTGCACAACGTATCGCTGCACAAGCGTATTTGCCATTCATTGAGGAACCTGTTAAAATGGCAAAAGATGGTAGTATAGAACCCGCAGACGCTAATCACATAGAGGCAACGCTTGACTTAGCTATTCGCACCTATATGAGCGAACAGATCAGTGATTGTGAGGTTGTGGTTCCAACCAAACAAGATGTGATCAACACCTCAACAGTGCAAGTACAAGTCAAGGTTCTTCCATTGGGCTATGCCACATGGATTGAGGTTTCACTTGGATTGGCTGCGTCTCTTTAATCACTCTAAATTCTATTTGATATGGCAAACATGCACATTCGTTCGAGCGAGTACGCTTGGCATCATTCAACGGTGAAGATCCTTGGTCGTAATATCGTAGGTATTACAGCCTGGGAACTCAAAAAAGAGGTTGAAAAAGAAGCACTATATGGTGCTGGACAAACTGCAATCGATATTCAAGAGGGCCCTGAAAAGTGTTCTGGAAGTATCACTGTCTTTGGCTATGAGTTAGACAAGATGGAGCAAGCTGCAAAACTTGCGGGATACGACAGTCTTTTGCATGTTCCTCATGAGGCTATCATTTTGACGGTAGCTATGCGTAAAACATTGGCTGATCCTATCACTACAATGACTGCGCGTGGTGTATCATTCACAGAAACTTCAGATGCTATGGGGCAAGGAGATAAGAAGCGAGAGTGCTCACTTCCATTCATTTGTCTTGACATCACAAAATTGACTGTTTAATCATGGAAAGAAAAGATAAGTTGATACTTGAGATGGCAGAAGAGAGATTCGGCAAGGCTCGCCTTGCTGAACTCAAAACTGCGTTCAACAATCGCCCTTTGAATATCATTTGGGCAGAAGGAAGTGACGGCAAAATCAAGGTCGCACTCTTACAACCTTTGACCCCATCAGCACTCACCAGCTATTGCCGTAGTATGGCAGAGAACAAAATGGAAATTGGCAGTAAAACACTGATCAATGATTTGTGGATTGATGGAGACGAAGAATTGCGTGACGAAACTACAGAAGAATACTTGAGTGCAGTCATGCAAGTCATGAACATTGTAGAGCTAAAAAAAAGCGGTTTTGGCAAAATTTAGACCAGGGCTACAAGGACACCAATAGTATTGAGGTTGGTATTACCTTGGGAATCCTATATTTTGGGGCAGAAGCCTTGAATTGGGACTTTGAAACGCTTGGATATCGTACAGGAATAGCGATGAAGCATAAAGGCGTAGAATTGAAACCTTTGAAGATATGAGTAATGTAGTAGATTTTGCAATGCGAATGAAGGACATGCTAAGTGGTCCACTTCGCAATATGGCCGGTGCGTTTGATAAAGTATCAGACGAAGCGACCAATGCTGCCAATAAAGTGTCACTATTTGAGAAGATGAGCATGGGAGCCTTTGGTATCAATAATATCATTGGTACCATGCAAACTGTTGTTGGTAAACTGAAAGAGTTTACAGACGAAAATCAAATGGCACGTGAGGCAGAAGCAAAATTGGGACAAGTGATGCGCAACACAATGTCTGCCTCAGAACAAGAGATTCAGAGTATCATTGACCTTGCTGCTGCAACTGAGAAATTGGGTGTAGTAGAAGGTGATGTGCAGATTGCAGGTGCGCAGGAACTTGGAACCTACCTTGAGAAATCAAGTTCTCTCAAGAAACTCATGCCTGTGATGAACGACATGATAGCGCAACAATATGGCTACAACGCAACACAGGAATCAGCTGTGAGTATTGCCACAATGATGGGTAAAGTCATGGAGGGACAAGTTGGAGCATTAAGTCGATATGGTTACAAATTCGATGAAGCGCAAGAAAAGATCCTGAAGTTTGGAACTGAAGAAGAGCGTGCAGCCACCCTTGCTGAAGTGATTTCGGAAAGTGTTGGAGGCATGAATATGGCACTGGGTGAAACCCCAGAGGGTAAGATGAAACAACTGAGTGCCGAACTGGGTGAAGTTCGTGAAAACATTGGTGCTGCAATAGTGACATTTACTCAAGCATTTATGCCAGCAATACGAGGTGCTGTGAGTATCATCGGTGGTTTTGCATCTGGTCTTCAATCTATAGCAGGATGGATGCAGCAAAATATGCCTATTGTGGTAGGTTTTGCTTCCGCGATAGGTATTCTTACTGTTGCTATCAATGGCGCAACCATAGCTGCACGAGCTGCTCAAATAGCGACTGCTGCATGGTCTGCTGCCCAGGCCGTACTAAATGCGATCATGACTGCAAACCCTATTGGTCTAATCATAGCTGCATGTGCTGCGCTGATTGGTATTGTAGTACAGGTTATTCGCAAGTGGGACGAGTGGGGAGCTGCATTTTCTCTAATTCTTGGACCGCTGGGGCTACTGATTAGTATGGTTCAGTCATTCCGGAGGAATTGGGATAGTGTTGTCAAAGCATTCAAAGCTGATGGTATTCTTGGCGGACTCAAACGAATTGGTCAAGTGATGCTTGATGCTGTTCTTGCTCCTATTCAACAATTGCTTGAACTTCTTTCAAACATTCCAGGTCTTGGTCACTTAGCTGGGAAAGGTGCACAAAAGATTGCAAGCCTTCGTGCTTCAATGAACACTCTCCCTACTCAAGTAGCAGAGGGTGAAACTACGGATCCAGAGGATCAGACAACTCACAATATCTTAGAAGAGATTGCCACTAATACTGCGACAAACAATGCGGCTGGAACGGCAACTTCAGAAGCTGTTACTTCGAGTGGTCCTAAGCAGATCACAATCAATGTTCAAAAGTTTTTTGATAGTATCCAATTTAGTACAACCAACCTGAATGAGTCAACGGCTCAAATTGAAGAGGCAGTTCTTGAATGCTTGAGTCGTGTGCTTGTACAAGGTGCAACCACAGCATAATATGTTGCAAGTAGTCACTAATCTTGAAGAAATATACAACACCTATTTTCAGGGACCATATTCAGTCCCTCAAAAGGTGGAGCCAGTATGGAACTCCACGCGGTTTGATTCTGCTTTGAAAGAGACATTGCAAGGACGCGATGTTTTCTTGCCAATTACCTTGAGCGCTGGAGAAATCTCTGTGTTTTGCCCCTGCGCGACAATTCGTGTACAAGGTTCAAAAACGATCGTCCGCACAGCTGTTAGTGAACGAGTAGGAACAGTCAAAGAAATGTTCCAAGTTGGTGACTATGTGTTTACAATCAAAGGTGTTCTGATTGCCCCACGAGGGAAAGCATTTCCAGATGATGACATATACAATTTGCGTCAACTATTTGAGAGTACCAACCATGTATTGCTCAAAAACTCTTTGAGCGATATGTTTCTTGACACGACCAGATATGTGTGTATAACAGATTTAGAAATTCCTGAAGTACAAGGAAAGTCACTCCGGACGCACCCATTCCAACTCACATGTGAAAGCGACTATATCAATTCACTAATCATTCCGTAAAATGTTACACATGACTTCCGACATACAAGTTGGAACATATTCCAACATCAAAGCCAATAAGGTGTCCTGGCGAACAAGCACAGGAAACTTTATTGACACATGCAACATTGTTCTCCCCTTGTCTCCTTATATGCGAAAAGAGGGTTCCAAAACAGTGCAGCAAGATGGGGTTATGTCTTCAGTCGGTGGAACGAAAGTGAAACGTGTGAATAGTGTTCCTTTTGCGAAAGGTGATTTTGTTCGTGTGTTGTTGGGCTATGACAATAGAAATACTCTCGTTTTTGAGGGGTTTGTAAATAGAGTCAACTACACAGAGAATTTAGTCCTGGAGTGTGAGGGCTATGCAAATCAACTGCGTGAAAAATACTTCAGCAAATCCTATCAAAAAACGACGCTGAAGCAAGTTTTGACAGACTTGATTCAAGACACTGATATTCTATTGTCACCACGCATTGATGATGTCCCACTGACCAATGTTTGGTTTAAGAATGCAACGGCCTTCAAAGTCCTTGAGTGGGTGCAAAAGGAATTATGCTGTAAAGTGTTCTTTGATGGGAAATACTTATATGCTGGTGTTTCAAAATTTATATATGCAGATCCTGGTCGTTCAACTGCCCCAGTTCGTTTGCGTATAGGGTGGAATGTAATCAATGCAAATGCTTTGACGCTACAACAATCTGAAAGCGTACAAATCAATATAGTAGAAAAGGACGCAGCTGGTACGATTAAAAAGACCAAAAGTGAGTCTAAGAAATACAGCAACGTCAAAGAGGTCAAAGCCCGCGAGGGATTACCTGCTACCTATATCAAAAAAATAGCTACAGAATTGCAGGGAGAATCAGACTATTCTGGTTATTCTGGCAATATAGAATGTTTTTTAGAGCCGCATGTATTCAAATGCGACAAGATAGAATTGGATGACATTCGTTTCCCTGAGCGTACAGGTTCGTATTTTGCAGAAGAAATAGAAGGCTCATTTGGAGCTCAAGGAGGGCGCAGAACAGTCAAAATTCGTTACTATGGCAACTGAGCAAGAAATACGTGAGAAACTGGGGGCGGCACTCAAACGCCCCTCCGTCACCGTATTGGCAGAGGTGAAGGGTGTGAACCAGTCTGACCGTACGTGCGACATTGACAATGACGGTGTGATGATTTTTGGGGTCCGCCTTCAGTCTATCACTAAAGGCGATGCAGGTGTGTTAGTAATACCAAAAATAGGATCGCAAGCATTGTGTGTGCAGATTGAAGATACAGACTGTTTTATGCTCCTTCATGCTTCTGAAGTAGAGTCGATAGAGTTGCTTGTTGGAGATAAAACTATTGCAATGGACAAAGACGGATTTGTCTTCAATGGCGGAACTATTGGTAGTGTTAAAGCTGATAAAATGGTGGAGTGGATGACAAAGGTGTATTCCGATCTGCAAACACTCATGGGGCTACTTGCTTCGTTTCCTCTGACCACACCTGCTGGGCCAGGTACAGGTTCTGTGGTTTTTAATTCACAGACCCCACAACCCAATTTGAATGACTTTGTGGATGATACTCTCAAACACTAATCAAACGCTATTCAAACGATGAAAGATATACATTTGAATGACACATTTGAGCCTATAGTGGAAAATGGAGATTTTGCTGTTTCTCCAAACCTCAAGCAAGCTCAGACACTTCTATTGCAAACCAATAAAGGAGAATGGAAGCAACACCCAACGATGGGCGTTGGTGTACCGCACTTTTTAGAAACATTCAATATGTCCGAATTGAGCCGTGAAATTAGAGAACAATTCTCCCAAGATGGTATGAAGGTTAATAGAGTGCAAATCAATGGTACCACACTTAATGTAGAAGCAGAATGGAAGTAAAGGTTGGACAATCACTCCTGGATATAGCACTTCAGGCTACAGGCAATGCGGATAACGCACTGCAAATTGCACTTTTTAATGGCCTATGCCTAACAGAATCACTAATTTCTGGCACAACACTGGAGATACCTTCAGATTTGAATACCAATATGGATGTGCTGGAGGTATATCGTGAGAAAAAGATTATTCCTGCAACGGCTGCCACCAGTCAACAGGAAGCACTCAATCCTTTTGGTGGCATAGAATATATGGGAATAGAAATTGATTTTATAGTATCATAATATGGCACGTTCTACACAAACAATTTTTGACTCCTTACTTCAGGAGAAGCAACAAATGAAAGCACTGGATGTGCTCAGTTCTACCAGTGCAACAGCAATATGGCGACTACTATTGTATGTGGTGGCATATTGTGTTCATGTATTAGAAGTTCTTTGGGACCAATACAAAATAGAGGTAGATGCCGAAATTGACGCAATGCTACCACATAGAGCTAAGTGGTATCGTGACAAAGTGTTGCTGTTCATGAAAGACAAAGTGCTAATCCAGGACACTGACAAATACGATACTACAGGAATGGATGAGGAAAGTATCAATGCCGCACGAGTGGTCAAATATGCTGCTGTCTCTGAAGCTGCCGACACGAGCCGTTTGACTATCAAGGTAGCTGGTGAGACTAACGGTAAGCGTGCTCCTATTGCCAGTGCTGAGGAAGTGCAGTTGCAGGCATATCTTCAGGAAATCAAAGATGCTGGTGTATTGTTCACATTAGTCAATATGGCACCGGACTTTTTCAAGTGTGAGGTGGATATATACTACAATCCTATGAAAGATCCAAATACAGTGCTATATGACTGTGAACAAGCTATCAAGGACTATATTGAAAATCTGCCATTCAATGGAGAGTTTTCAAATATGGCATTGGTTGACACTCTACAAGCCATTGATGGAGTTCGCATTGCAGAACTAAAAAATAGCGAGTCTGCGAGTTCTGCGAATGGTACATACTCGGCTATTGATGCACATGTGGTGCCTGTAGCTGGATATATGGAGGTAAAACAACTATTGTTGAACATGAAGCCACATACACTATGACACGATATGATATAGACTATAAGAAGTTGGCACTGAATATAACGCCAATCAAATTGAGAAATCAGTTGTACATGGCGTTTCAGTATCTTGTAGTATCACCCATTAGCCGACTTGCAAAGATGTTTGATGCCTACCGTACAGACACGAACTATCGCCTGCATCACAATGGGCAAGTATGCTATTTGCGTGCTGTTCTCAATGACTTGTTTGATTCAACACTACGCAGAATACAAATAGAAGATCTTGCTCCACAGCGTGAGCTGATAATATGGAAACGAAACCAAAACAAACCAATAATGATTTCGGAGCGTTCTTCAGGAAATGCGATCATTGTTAGCAAACGAGGTTTTGGCGGTGCAGACGGCTATGATTTTGTGGTAATCTGTCCACTCGCTTTGCGTGGTGTTATTGATGAGACACGCATGCGTGCTGTCCTGGATCAATACAAACTTGCTTCAAAACGTTACACTATAACATACGCATAATATGAAAAAAACCAACGGAAACTACACAACGCAGTCGCAGAACAATTTTCCGCTTGACTGCGAAACCCTGAAGTATATTCAGGACAATCGACAAATGGTTGAGATTCTTGGCAACATTGCAGGTGATAAAGTCATTTTGTATGGTTGTACACTTAATTCAGCTAAGACTTCACGTACTGATGGATATGTTTTCGTCAAAACAACTGATTTCCCAGAAGGCGAAGTGTTGTATTTTGAAGGTGGTTCAATAGCCAATGGAATGCACTTGAACATACAAAACATCTCAGTCACTGCTAATGCCGAACCTTATCCAGCAGCATACACAGAACGTTCTTTGGTACCAGGCTTGGGGACTGAGCATTTCAATTGGAGTGATTTTGTAGAACTCTCAGACAAAACGAACCGTGCTCTGATGGAAGAGGTGAACTCTCTCAAGACACAAATTGCAGGGCTCACACCAGCTCCAATTGGTTCTATACAAATGTGGCCGTCGGACACGCTTCCTACAGGGTATCATCTTTGCGATGGTTCCTCACTCAATATAAGTGATTATCCTGAGTTGTACAAGGTTTTAGGAACCACTTATGGTGGCAGCGGAACTTCATTCAAACTCCCAAATATACAAGGCTCATTTGTAGCAGGAAAGGGTGCAAATGATTATAACACTTTGGGTGCTACAGGAGGTGCAAATAAAGTGGAACTTGGTATTTCCGAGATGCCAAAGCACAACCACAATTCTTCGAGCTCTACATCAGACGGTGAAATATCAATTTCTGGTGGCGAACACGCCCACAAAGGTGCATATAAGAGTTACCAGGATAAAGGGAATCGTGACTATGGATATCCATATATAACACAAAGTGGTGACGATGGGACACATGATGTGCCTTGGAATGTTGGCAGTACAGGTGCACATAGTCACAAAGTAAAATTGTATGCTCGCGGTGGAGGTAACAATGGTGCAACTGTTGCACACGAAAACCGCCCACCATTTATTGTGTTGAACTATATCATAAAAGTCAAGTAATATGAAAGTATCACTATCACAAATCAAGTCCTGGTTCAAAAAAGGCATGTATCCAACCGAATCGCAGTTTGCAAATACCTTTGATTCGTTTTGGCACAAAGATGACACTTTACCATTGAGCGCAATTCAAAACCTGATGCAAATCCTCAATGACAAAGCAAGTGTTCAATTGGTAAATACTAAAGCCAATGTAGATCATGAACACACTCAATATCTAACCGAGCACCAAGATATTAGTGGCAAACAGGATAAAACAGATACTACGCTTCAAACTGGTGACAAAACTGTTGTTGGTGCAATCAATGAGATATGGGGTAAGGTTAAAGAACTTTGGAACAGAATGACAGACTACCTCAAAGGTATTTACCATGTCACATGGGAGGAATTGAAGGAACTACGTGACACGGGCAAACTCGTGCCTGGCCATCGCTATCGAATTACTGACTATGTGACAACTATAGCGAATGATCCAGAAGCACGCAGTGCTGGACACCCATTTGATATTATAGTACTTGCTACAGCTACAGATACTCTATCTGAAGAGGCACACGCTATAAGAAGTGCACGTGACACGGATAACTATTTTGCGGATGCCAATCTTAACGCATGGAAACTATGGTATTGTCTTGATAATGATAATACGCGCTTTGCATTTGCTAATAAAGATGGTATCCCAAGTTATCCACAGGATGCTACTATTCAATTTGTGTGGAGGACAAAAGATATCACAGCAGACACCAATGTTTCTTTCAACCTCTATCACGAAGCTAATGGAAACTTGTTTGCAATGGAAAATGGCGAAGATGATCTATATGCAAGCGAATTGTTTGAGGGAGATAATCATGTATTCTATGCGGCAACTCTTCGTGAGCTATTGGACGAAGGAATGGATATGTCAAGTTTAATATCCTTTGGCGTGAAGGTTATTGATGATGGTCTGTGGAATGAAGGAAGCTACATTGAAATAAGGTGCAACGATGCTATCGTAGGCACAATTATGGCCAATGGCTCTCCTTATACATCTCAAGCATACGACCTTGCAACTTTGTTTGATCCATCCAAACAATTGCAACTTGGCAAGGGTGTTATTTATCGCATGATTGATGAGTGGAGTAATGATTGTCCTTATGACTTTAAGAATGTACAATTCAAACGATATAGAGTCATAGATGTCAGCGCCAATGGAGAGTTATCAGAACTTGATGGCAAATACTATGGATATAATGATTATATGGCCAATCTTGAAATTGAAGATGAGAATGATTTTGTTTGGGCATATACCTTCAGCTCTGTGGATGATGACGGAAATTGGTTGGACTATTCTCTAAAAAGGGAAGATGCTATTTACACAGAAAGCGAATTTGGGGACTGGGGATATCTCCACCAGTTTAAGAAAGGACGTTGTGAATATAATCTTATCCGCCATTGCTATGCTGCTGTAACGATTGATGATGCGTGCTATCGCGCATTAGCCTTGAATAACATTGTACTTATTTCTACTATTGATGAGCTATGTGGTTTGTCTGGAGAAATGCTACTGAACGAGTTCGGCACTGGCAACTATAACATGACTGTCAAAGATAATCCAGAGAAGAATGCCTTTGGCAATAAATGTTACAATAACATCGTCGGCTCGTATGGGAATACATTCGGGAACAACTGCTACTACAATACATTCGGGAACAGTTGTCAAGGCAACACATTCGGGAACAACTGCGATAATAACACATTCGGGAACGATTGTTATGAGAACA
>JAZNQB010000009.1:0-4775 GCA_045589995.1 Paludibacteraceae bacterium | reverse complement strand
CAAGCAGAACCTGTAACACAAAAAGAATCGGAACAACCCGACAATAATCAAAATCCAACTAATCTTATGAAAAAAACTTACCTTATGGTAGCAGCTATTCTGACTGCTATCCAGTCCGCTATGCCAGAGGCTAGTGAGGACGGCAAGTATCCATTGGACGACGCACAACTTGGCGCTATCGAAGATGCTCTCAAGAGCGCTCAAACAGCACAAGAGGCGAAAGACCAAGAGATTGCCACCATTAAAGCGCAGCTTGCTACTGCTCAACAAGAGATTAAAGATCTCAAGGAGAAGCCAGCTGCTACGCAAGATCATGTTGTAGATGACAATCATCACGCTCCTGGCAATGAAGAGAAATCTCCTGCAGAAGCTCTCTGCGAGGCTTTCGCTAATGCTCGCGAAATGATGAAGTAATCAACACTATTCATTAACTATCTAATCATTACTAAAAATGGGAAAATTAACTTCTCCACAGTTGGCTGACTATCAAGCAGCTGCTGTTAAATATCGCAAAGAGTTTCTTGCGATGCCTATTATTGGCTTGGAAGAGATCCTTCCTTTTGTAACCCTTCGCTTTGGTATTCGCTACAAAGAGGCTGTTGGGCAATTGTCTGTCAATGCTCAATTCGCGCCTTACAGGGCAGACATGAAGCACGAAAAGAATGCTGTTCTTGACTTCCGCACATTGGAAACTTTCTTCGGTGCTGTCGTTCAGCCATTCGAGCCTAACTCAGCTGCTACTCTCATCATTGGTCAAAACGCTATGACCAAAGGCGAGAGCATGAAGAATGCTGACATCGCTAAGAAAGTTCTTGCTTCTATTTCAAAATCCTTGAGCGAGAACCTCAACCGTGTTCTTTGGTCTGCTGTTCGAGTGGACAATGGTACCACATCTGCTGAATTGTTCAACGGCTGGGACACCATCACCACTAAAGAGGTGACTGCAGGCAACATCTCTGCTGAGAAGAAGAACTATGTGAAGCTCACCGAGGCTATCACCGCTGAGAACGCAGTGGATGTCTTGAAAAAGGCATACCGCAATGCTCGTCCTGAGTTGCGTGGTGTAAAAACTTTCATGTATGTTCCTCAAGATGTTCTTGATGCATACAATGATGCGTATGCTGTATTGCATAGTGCTACTCCTTATGTGCAAGGATTTGAACAAATCTACTTGGAAGGATCCAACAAGAAATGTCAAATCGTTCCTCTGACCAGCAAAGCTGAATCCAAGTACATCCATATCTCTACCAAGGAGAATATGCTCATTGGTTGCGACCAATTGGGCGACAACGAGGATGTTACCATTGAGAAACACTCCCCATTCGTTTTGGACTATGTGGCTACCATGTTCTTTGGTGTTGATTTCGAGTCAATCGATCCTCGCCGCTTGCTCGTGGTAGAGTTGAAAGTCACAGATGCAACCGCAGAGGGCGAAGAGTAAAATTAACGCACCTCGCTGTCAATGACGGTGGCGAGGTGCTATTAAGTAACCTATTAAATTAAACTGAATATGTCAAAAGTATCATGTTCACCCCTTATGGGTAGCCTTATTTGGTGCGAGGGAAAACCTGTGTATCCTGGTATTCGCCGCCGTTTGTACTATACGGCAAAGTCAAACATTACCAAATGGCCTACTTTGCCTGTAGATGAATTTGGTCGTCCTACCAGTTCTGTTTTGCAAGGCTCATTTGAGATGGCTGCTGACAAAGTATTCCATTGTATTGATGTGCTGGCTGAAAAGTCAGGCATTACTTCTGAGCCTCAAGGAGAAGCACCAAGCCAAACCCAACTCAACAAGTTGGTTGCAGTTCACCCTGGTGTTGATGAGCAAGCTACCATGGCTTCTGCATACTTCAACAATAGTGATGTCGTTGTTCTTATTCAAGACATGAACGGTAAATACCGCATGCTTGGTAATGAGAAATGGCAAAGTAAAGCCACCGTGAATCAAGACCTTGGTCAAGGATCCGCTGGCAATGCAAATACCACTATCAATGTGGAGCACACAGATCTCATCGCTGCCCCATTCTATGAGGGTATTATCCCAACTGAAGATGGTAACATCAACGAACCTGTAACTGAAGGAGAGTAATGTTGTTTGACCCATCCATACAGGATGTATCAACAATGTCGGAGAGTTTGGAGAATATAAACACATCTCCGCTCTCCGACATTTTGCATTCAATCAATCAGCCAATTTTGCGTAAGGATCTATTAGCGGACGCAGGTCCGCGAAAAGCATGGCATGCTAATAGTGCAGAATTGGCCCGATGTGATCTATCTGAAGAACATTGCCACATGTTTCCCAAGGTCGGCTTGCGGGTCATGGCAGTATGGCGTAGATCGGTGAAAGGTCCTACCTTGGCAGAAATCAAAGAGGACGATGAGAAAATTCCTTTGTTTGCATCGCGTGTTGCGCATCTTATCGGCTCCGTGCTTGGTCAAAACCTCCATGCTGGAGGATTTGCCATAGTCACTACGCCTCGCCGAAGACACAAGCAGCGCAATTTTGCATGCCTGGTTGCTCAAGATATCGCTCGCCGATTGAATATCCCCTACCATGAAGATGTGGCCATTGCCAAAACCAAGCAACGCATCGGCGTTGACTTTGCTCCTGGCAATATCCCTCCGGAATACAATCTCATCGTTTTCGATGATTTTGTTACTACAGGATCCACTCTTGGTGCGATGAATCGCCTACTCGCACCGATGGGAAAAAATTGTATTTACTTTGTAGGCGTTAATAACCAGTAAAATTATGATTGACCGTAAACTAACAGAGCAGCTACAGCAATGGTTGAACACTCCAGCTGCTGAGCGCGATAGAAAGATTGGTGCAAAGCTTATCCGCCAATTAGTTCGTAACCCCATCTTCGCTGACAATTTCGAGCGCATGCCAAACAAATATATGAAGATGGCTGAATACCAACTCAGCAAGTTCTTACCGCTGCGCCTTGCAGAGATTACCCACGAGGATGTGCAGCGCATGACAAAGAAAGTAGCGTCCATCAACATAGAGCACCAATTAGACAAGCCATTGCCTGGTGGAAAATCTACATCTGAAAAAAAGCGCATTGAAAAGACAGAAGCCTTTCAAGTAGGCAAGCGCCCTGACCACGATAGCCTTCCTGAAGAAATCCAGTCTCTCTACAAAGAGAATCTTTCCATTATGCAGAATATGCGAGCGTGCCATGCACAGCTCATTCTTCTCACGCTAAATGAAAAGCATAGTTCCTGCCCTGATGGCGACCGCTATCCTTTCGTCAAGGAAATCATTGATCTTGATGCTCGCTACCACGCCAATTGGCAGAAGTACGACGAATATCCACCTGTCGAATAATGACAAACAGAGCAGTAGACCGCGTTCTCTACCCATTATCCGACAAGCCCCTGCAGGCGTTTCTAACCAATACGCTGCAGGTGGCTGATGTGGTAGAGTGGTGTATGGAGCAAATGACTGGCTCTTTCACCATTCGACAGACATCCTTCTCTATTAGTGAGGAGTTTATCCGTCGCCTCTACCATATTCGTCGTTCTGGTAAGGTTAAGGACATTCAGTTGCTGCTTGACTATAAAGCTACTAACAAGACACTGCGCTTGTGGCCGTTTATCGTTCAGACAATTGACCAAGTCTTTCTTGTCGATAATCATTCCAAGCTCATCCTCATCGAGAGCGACACCGACCCCATGCGTGTCGCTATCATCACATCGCAGAATCTTACTCGTGGCAATCGATATGAGTCGGCTATCATTACCACTGACAACGAAGTGTACCATTCACTCCTGGTACAGTTTCGTGATTTGATGAGTAGCCATTCCGTTCCACTCAAAGAATTATTCCAATCTAAGTTATGTCCAAGCGAATACACATAAGCACAATGTGCGACATGCTAATGAAGCCCGACCCTGTGGATTTGGTCGTCCTTACCAAACATGGCCGCATTATGGAAATGAACAATTGTATAGGGCTTAAATTCGATAAGTACAAAGGTACTCGTCGAATCAAAATGCTATCTTCAGGCGAATGTCGCACTATCCGCGATATCCTCGTCATGTCTATTAATGGCTGCGAGGTGATGATATAACATACTGACATTTTTTGTCAGCATGTCCTTTTTCCTCACGAAGTTCTTACACTAATTTTGTACCAAAATTAATGCATTATGATTTTTTTAAGAGATATAGAAAGTGCTATATTGAGTTGGGAAGGCGATGAGCAACCCAATGAGTTGTACTACGAGCTGAGTGATCAGTACATGGACACCTTCCTTGATTGGACGCTGGCGAGCGGCAAAGGTGGAAACTTCCACGCTTACGGCGCAGCGCAAGTGGTTCGTGCTTACATGGAGTTGCATGATATGACGGTGCTGACCTTGGACATTGCTCTCCGCCTTGAGGGCACGCAAGAAGGCACTACCCTCAAGAATAAGACCGTGGAAGTCCTCTACCATGCAGGCCCATTGCGCAGAGCAGGCAACTTGGTGGCGGATGATTTTGTTAATGGTTCGTTCCTCTCGCCATTCAAACAAGCATTGCTATATAGGAATTACAGCATCAATATCCCATACTACGCCACCACTGAGTATGCCGTGCCAAGGCTCACCACATACCTCCGTGACGGCAGCACCTCTAGTGTTATTGGCAGCTATGTCAATGGTCTTGGTTCTATCATGGTAAACTACGACCCAAATGCTTACAAGGTGGAAGAGCAAGTCGGATCGTGGCCATGGCGTTCTGTGAGGCAAGGTGTTGTCTGGGTTGGGTGGCCTTCTAAG
>JAZNQB010000008.1:0-23578 GCA_045589995.1 Paludibacteraceae bacterium | reverse complement strand
TAGTGGCAGGGTTACCAATCAGGATAAGCTGGGCAATTTTATCGCGTAATAAGATGTTAGCTGCCTCCAAAGTGCGAGGCTCGTCACCTTCTGGCAATACAATGCGCTGCGGATTGGCTTTCGCGCGCGCAACCATTTTTTCTAAAATATCCATAATTATATAAATGTTTTATTGATTTCCAAGTTCACTATTCTAACCTCTAACATCCAACCTCTAACCTCTAACATCCAACTTCCAACAGGCGTAGCCGGTCTATAATAAAGTATTTCATGCGGCAAAGGTACAAAAAAAATCCCATATATGCAATATAAATCATAAAAAAATCATTTTTTTTGCAAATTGTTTGGTAGAATAAAAAAAATGTTGTACCTTTGCACCCCGAATGGTGATTGGGCGAAATGTGTTGGTCGCCTCACCTTATAATAATAACGCACGCTATATAGCAATAAATCTTACTCTTCTTATGAAGAAAAGCATACTAATAACATTAATGTCTTGTCTGCCTGTTTTCTTGCTTGCGCAGGAGGAACAGGAGGTAAAGGGTGCGCATCCTTACAAGACGGAGGAGAATAAAGAGGTGGCACAAGAGTATGCCCACTGGTCGATTACTCCCCATCTGGGATTCAATTTTTTTGATGGTGACTTCAACTCAGAAATGAAGCACGCGGTGTCTATTCCTAATGCAGGGTTGAGCGTAGAGTATGCTTTTACTCCTGTCTGGGGTGTGGGTATCGATTATATGTTTGATACATATGCCGTTACAGGTAATCCTGCTATCGGAGATCATGCAGATACACTTTTGAATGGTTATATGCATAAGGTGGGAGCGTATCTCTCAATGGACCTTATGAACCTCTTCTTCCCACGCGCAGAGCGTAAGATTTGTTCTATTCATGGTATTATCGGTGCAGGTCATGCGTGGTATAGAAATACGGTTATGTATCCTGATGAGTCACGCTATCACACCGGTACATATGTGAATAAAGAGGGGCTGGTGGGTCCTGAGTCTATGACGGATTACAAGGGCGCGCTTTATTTGCAAGGTGGTCTTAATGTGGAGTTTAATCTCAATCGTACCCTCGCGTTAGGCGTGCGTGCTACATATAACTATTTTGTAAACGACTATTTCGATGGTCGTGGCTACAAGGGCTTGCAAGCTGTGGCTTCTAAGAATAACGATGGTATATTGGATGTAACGCTTAATATGCGCGTCAAGTTGGAAGCTGTGTCTAAGACACACATGCGCAATATATCTTCTTTGGAGATGTTCGAGAAGCAAGAACCAATCGAGGTGCACGATACTCTTATTATTCAGCGTGATACTACGATTATTCGTGAGATTATCAAGAGTCAGCAGACCAAAGAGCATAAGCAAATATACTATGTTTATTTCGATACCAATAAGGATGTGCTCAATAATGCAGGTTTAGTTACTATTCAGCAGGTGGCTGACCGCATGGCGGATGATCCTTCGCTCTACGCTGTAGTGACTGGCTATTGTGATAATACTGGTTCAGATAAACTTAATTACGCTCTTGGTGACCGCCGTGCACACAATGTGATGGATGAGTTATGTGCTGAGTACGGAGTGGAAAATGCAAAAGTGTACTCCACTGGTGTCGGTAAGGTTATCGGCAAACGAAGCAAAGCAGCTTATAGTCCTAACCGTCGCGTAGCAATACGCCTCGTGGACGAGATCACCTTCAATCGCATGAAGGCTGAGTTGGAGCAGAAGCGTGCTGAGCGCGGTGAAGAGCAGTCTGATGATGCAATGGAGATAGAAGAACCGGCTCCAGTACAGGTAGAACAACCGGAAAATGAGCAGTTTGAGCAAGAAGAAGTAGTTCGTACAGTGCCATTGTCACAGAGTGCTCGTCCAGTGAAGGTCAACACCTACGCAGAGCGCGTGCATGACGATGTGAAGACGCAAAAGGGTGTTACGCTTTCTAAGTTAGCGCGTAAGTACTACAACAACACCTATTGCTGGGTATATATCTACATCGCAAATAAGGACCGTTTGGCTGATCCAAACAACATCACCCCGGGTATGGAACTCATTATCCCTGAGTTGACCGAGGAAGAGATGAAGATAACGAAATCTGGTAGTTTGCGACTCTACGGAGAAGCACGCCAGAATAAGTAAAACGATTAAAAGCAGGTCCCATAGCTCAGTTGGTTAGTAGCACCTGACTCATAATCAGGGGGTCCTTGGTTCAAGCCCAAGTGGGACCACGACAGGAGGATAGCCCTAAACTATCCTCCTGTTTTTTACACCCGCCCCGCGTCCTTTGACTTTGGTATCCTAGTCCCCTAGTATCCTAGTCTATCTAACAGCGAAGCGGTCTATTATTTTTGTTCCAATAATATAAATCATCATCTTGCAATCAGCAATCAAACATATCATCCCGCGCCTCTGCCGCATCCTTCTCCTCGCCTGTATGCTCGGCGAACCCCTTTCTGTGACCTATGCTGCACAGAACGATAAAACGGAAACGGAGCAGGCGCCCAAGAAACTGACACCGGCGCAGAAAAAACGCGAAGCAGCCAAGCGCAAAGCAGCACGCAAACGCGCGGCTAAGAAAGCGGCAGCGGCTAAGAAAGCAGAGAAAAAACGCCAAGCGGCTAAACGCCAGCGTATCAAAGATGGCAAACCCCTCCTCTATGTCTATTCGTTTAATCTGAAGACAGGCGAACCATTGCCTGCTACACATATCCAAGTACAAGATGTCAAAGCGCGCCCGGGACGCAAACCCAAAGTGAATAAGGCTACCGACCAGAAGCGTGCACGCATATCGCGTGGCTTGCCGGAAGGACGCTATTGGGTCTATGCGGCCAAGACGGGCTTCTTCTCCTCCGATACACTCTATTTTCATCATAAGGAAGACGAAGATACTATCCGCGTAGCGCTTTATCCAGAGACGCGCCTCACCCTCACTGTCACCGATTCCCTCACTTCGCGACCTGTCGTGGCGAATGTGATAGTGCGTAATCCGCAGAGGCGCAAGGTGATGCAGACCACCTCCGACTCGCTCCATTCGGTCTTGGCGGTCTTGCTCGATGATAGACTGCCATTCTATACGATTGAGGCGACGGCTATCAACTATTTCTCTTTTAGGGATACTATTTTCAATGCGCATGATTATACGGGCATAGAGATGGTGCCGAAGGAAATCAAATCCTTCGTCATGCGTGACATCTATTTCGCTACGGGCAAGACGCAGATCTTGAGCTCCTCAGAGACTGCTTTGGCGGAGTTGTATAATCTCTTGCGTGCTCGTCCTAAGCAGCGTATTCGTATTATTGGCCACACCGATGATATTGGTTCTGACCGTGCTAATCAGACTTTGTCTGAAGGCCGTTGCCAGTCGGTACGCCAGGAGATGATTAACCGAGGAATAGCGGAGGACAGAATAGATATAGAAGGCCGTGGCGAGAAAGACCCTATTGTGCCTAACGATAATGACGAGCATCGCCAGATGAATCGCCGCGTCGAAATCGTCCTCCTCTAACCTTTCCACTTTTGACTTTCCACTTTCCACTCTTGATCCTCCACCGTTCGCATCTCGTTCGCATCCTGAACGTCACAATAGGGTGCGTGCAGGATACATGCATTACTTTTTCAGTCCAATCACGGGACCATCACGGGACCATCTCCTAAGATAAAAATATCTAATAGCACAGTCCGTCCGCCATTACTTTTTTCTTTTCTCGTGCGTTGCACTCAAACGATCTGCTTCGCTGTATGCTTTTCGTCCAATTTGTCCAATTTGTCCTATTTGCCTTATTAGCCCTGTTGTATCCTGCTTTGCATATAAAAGCATAGAATGATAAATATGATTCGATAATGTAAATTTTATTTATGTTTATGGCTGGCGTGTGATGGTTCGTAATTAAGCAGCTATTGCTGCGCGGGTTTGAATAGTAGGGCGCGTGTTGAGCTCGCTCAAAAACGCGACTTAATAGGCAAATACGCTCAAGGCCGCGTAGGCCGATAATTACGAATTATCAAACGGCAGTGTTTATCTTGGTTTATTTACAAATTTAATTGTTTTTTATATTTTTGTTTTATTTTTATTATTTTTGTTTATATAATATTATGGGTTCGTTGCTTGTAATCACCTCGCTACTCGGTACCATTTTTAATTGTAAACTAATGATTTTGTTACTTTTAAGTAGCAATTTTATTTTTTTATAAATAAATACTTGCATATATGATATATTTTTCGTAACTTTGCAGCGCATATTTATATAGAAGATATGTCGCAAGAAACACAGATACAATTTTTTGAGAACGCGAAGATTCGCGTGGTATGGGATGAAGAGAAGGAAGAATATTTCTTTTCTGTAGTGGATGTTATTCAAGTTTTAACGGATAGCACTACGCCACGTCGTTATTGGAGTGACCTCAAACGCAAGTTACAAGCAGAGGGAAGTGAAGTGTACGAAAAAATCGTACAGTTGAAACTCCCTGCTCCTGACGGCAAAATGCGCCTCACCGATGTGGCTACTACCGAGCAGTTATTTCGTCTTATTCAATCTGTCCCAAGCAAGAAAGCTGAGCCTTTTAAGTTGTGGTTGGCAGAGGTAGGTCGTCAACGCCTAGAGCAGTTGCAAGATCCTGAATTGAGTATAGAGCAGGCCATTCGTGATTATCGTCGATTAGGTTATTCAGAGGAATGGATAAATCAGCGTATTAAGACTATTGAAGTGCGCAAGGGGCTGACGGATGAATGGAAGCGTGGCGGAATGAGAGAGGATCGTGATTACGCGCTACTAACGGATATTATATCTAAAGCGTGGAGTGGTATGACCACTCGCGAGTATAAGGCGCATAAGGGATTGCGCAAAGAGAGCCTGCGAGATAATATGACAAATGTGGAGTTGATGCTTAATGGTTTGGCTGAGGCGGCGGCGACAGAATTGAGTCAGCGTGAGAATCCGCAGGGCTTGCAAGCTAATGCTCAGGTGGCGCAGCGCGGAGGTAATGTGGCGTATGTAGCGCGTGAACAATTGGAGCAAGAATTGGGTAGAACGGTCATTTCAAATAAGCGTGCAGTGCATTTTACCACCCCGCCAGATGAATTGCCGCTGGGTAATATAGAGGAGTAAAAGGGAAGATAAATATAACAACGCTTTTTACGAGGTTTTAACGAGGTTTTAACGAGGTTTACTGCTACCAACTTAAGACTCATGCGCCTATTTTATGAAGCATGGAGTGATTTGTTCAATTCGTCAGCCAAGGCTGATGAATTAAGAGGAAACAACTCGTCAGCCGCGGACATTAAAATAGAATAACATATAATCATAGATAATTTGAAACCAACATTTGTTAATAAATCGGTTTGTGTCTCCAGCACTGAGTATCGTCAGTGGTTTATGGAATTGAAACAACGCTTGCAACAACAGCAAGTGAAGGCGGCGTTGCATGTTAACACTGCGTTGTTGGAGTTTTATTGGAGTTTAGGACGTGATTTGGTTATAAAAAAAGCAGAAACGCAATGGGGAAGCGGTGTGGTTGAGCAATTGAGTCTTGATTTGAAAGATGCTTTTCCGAATACAAAAGGTTTTTCTACAACAAATATTTGGTATGCGAAAAAATGGTATCTTTTTTATAATGAGTACCTTATAAAACTCCACCAGCTTGGTGGAGAAATAGCTATGCCTCAAGAATTTGGTGCAGTACCTTGGCGCCACCATATAGAGATTATTACTAAATGTCAATCTGTAGAAGAGGCATTGTTTTATATAAATCAAGTGCGTTATGAAGGTTGGAGTCGTCGTCGATTGGAGGATGAGTTAGCAAATAATCTTTTTGCGAGAAAGGGTAAAGCACTTACTAATTATACAAATAAATTAGCATTACCTCACGGTTTATTGGCAAATGAGGTTTTGAAAGACCCATATGTGTTTGATTTTCTTTCGCTTGCTGAAGGGTATACTGAGAAGCAGTTGGAAGATGCGTTGGCACACAACATTACTCGCTTTTTATTGGAATTAGGTAGTGGATTTGCTTTTGTCGGACGCCAAATGGAGTTGCGCATGCCCAATGGACAATCGTATTTTCCCGATATGGTGTTTTATCACATAAAAATGCGATGCTATGTGGTGGTGGAATTAAAGGTGGTGGAATTTATGCCAGAGTTTGCAGGTAAGTTAAATTTCTATGTGTCGGCAGCAGATCACTTGTTACGTTCGGCAGAGGATAACCCTACGATAGGATTGTTGATTTGTCGTTCCAAAGATGAAACGATAGTGCAATGGTCATTGGAAGGTGTAAATAAACCCGTCGGTGTTGCTTCTTATCAATTGCAAGAAATTGTTGAAGAGACATTAAACGCAAAAGAATTAGGCAGTGTTAATGCCTAACAGCTCATAAAAACAACCAAACCCCATAACCCGTATATAAAATACAAAAAAGATATGAAAAGTTCTACTAATCGTGCCCTTGTGGCTAAGAAACAATCTACTTTTTCTGCCGTGATGGCAAACAATCTTCTAAATGTATTGCAAGGGTATACCAAGGGTATACGCCTCTTGCTCGTCATGTTCCTAACCCTTACCGTCGGTGCCGAGGTTTGGGGTGCTATTGATGCTAATAGTACATGGACAAAAACAGCTTGGACAAGTATCAAAGATGGTGCAACCTTTATCATCGCTAACAATTGTGATATAGCTATGTATAATGGAAATGGTACTTCAGCGCCATCTCAAATCTCTATTGATTATGATACGAATACAAAAAAAATTACAGTTAACACTAGTGGCAAATCACATGAAGATATAGCATGGATTTTTTCTGGTTCAAGTTCCGCTGCAACTATAAAAAGTTATAAGAATCAGTCAAACAATTTATATACCACAAGTGCCAATAATGGTTTAAAGGTTGGTAATACGCAATGTACATATTCTATGGGATCAATGGGTAGATTGTTAAAAGCTTCAACTTACGCACGATATGTAGGAACTTATTCTACTACAGAATGGAGAAGTTATACTACAGAAAATGCTGATAACTATGGATCTTCCTGTTCAGACCAAACTCTCACCTTTTATGTTTTAGATGAAGCTGTTTCTTGCTCCAGCCAAGTGACCATCACCAAAGCATCTGCTACAGGAGGTTCATTCAAAGTGCATCAAGAAACTGCGTCTGGAACAGAAATTAGTTCTGACGATAAAATTGACAACTGCGATGCTAATGCGGTAGTAGTTGTGGTTCCTACCGCAGATGCTAATTATACTTGCACAGGTGTAACAGCGACAAATAGCAATAGCATAGAACCTAACGGAGATGGTAATTATACTATCACTTATACCAAAGATAGCAATATATCATCCACGATTACAGTCTCCTTTACCGAGAATCAAAAATACACCGTCACTTGGAAGGTAAATGGGATAGACTACACTGTTGGTGGACCAACTACGCAAGTGTACGATGGCGGTAAAGTTACCAAGCTTCCTACAGCACCAGATCCTGCAAACAATTGTGGAGAAGTCTTTGCTGGTTGGACGACAACTCCTATAGACGGAACAACGAACGATAAACCTTCCGTCCTTTTCACTACCGCAGCAAATTCACCTGCTATCGACAAAAACACAACCTTCTACGCAGTCTTTGCGGATTACGAACAATAAAAGCGAAAGGAAATAAATAGTATTAACCAATTAAAAATGAAATGATTATGAAAACTTTACATACTATATACACATCTTTCGCAAAGCGCTTGGCACTCACCTTAACCCTCCTCCTCACCCTTGGAGCACCCTCCGCATGGGGACAAGAGTATGAGACATTATTTACTATTAAATCAGATGATGTCGTGACCAATTCAGGATATACAAATTATAATACTACTGTTAGCAACAGAAATTGGGTTATAACTTTTGGCGGCAACAATCTTTCAGTTGGTACTAATAGTGGTAATCGAAATAATTGTAAATTGTCATCATATAGCCAATATGCAGTATCTCCAGTTACAACATCATCTATAGCTTCTGCTTTTGTGTGTAAAACATCAGTATCGGATGTTAGTAAGATCTCTTATACTATCAATGGTGGAAGCAATCAAAACTCTACACAAGTATATTTAATATACTCTTCTGATAATTCTACTTTCTCTCAAATAGAATTAACTTCTGGTACACAAGGAGCAACAATTGCAACAAGTTATGAATATAAATTTGAAAAACGCACTGGATATTTCGGATTGCTATTTCAATCTACCAATAATAGTGGTGCTTGGCGTATAGACAATGTGAATATAACATTCTACAAATCAGCAGCCCCCTCTACTTTCACCGTAACATGCCTATCCAACAATAGTGATTATGGTACCGTTTCACGACCATCTGTGACAAATGTCGCAAATAACACGGCTATCTCAGCAAATGGAAACACACTGACTGTAGGAACTACAATCGTAACAGCTACACCAAATGCACAAGATGCTAATTATACTTATGCGTTTAGTAATTGGAGTGGAATCCCTGTAGGAGGAAAGGTAACTACGGATGTTACTGTTATAGCTAACTTCACTTGCACGGCACGTGCCCTCACCAACTATCGTACCACATGTACAGAACCATCAACGTTTAACATCACCTACAACACCGATGGTGGTAGTGCTATAGATCCAGCAACAGGAAGAACTACATTACCAGACCCATTACCTACACCTACCAAAACTGGTTATACATTCGCTGGTTGGTATACCGATAGCGGATTTAACACGCCAGCAACAGCAGGCGCTGAAATCACCCAACATACCACCCTTTATGCAAAATGGACTGCCAAGACTATCACTATTACTTGGGATGCAAATGGTGGTAGTGTAACTCCAGAATCATCTACCTATACATATAATGGTGCTACGATTACTCTTCTTCCTACTCCAACACGCACTGGATATAAATTCAATGGTTGGTTTACAGCACCTATGGACGGCACAAAAATTACAGAAGTTGGTACAACTAACAAACCTACAGACAATGTAAGATACTATGCCCAATGGACAAAGGTTTACACCGTAACCTTCAAAAGCAATGGTAGTGTATATGAAACACTTACTGACTTGGAAAGTGGTGCCACAGTTGTTTTCCCTACTACTGACCCAACAAGTTGTGACACAGAAAATTATCCTCACTTCATCGGTTGGACTGTAAACCCAATCAATGGCTCAACAGATGAAAAACCCGACCTCGTTACCTCTGCTACAGTCAGTGATGAAAATCTCGAATACCACGCAGTCTTCGCTGCTGGAACACAAGGTTCTACTTCAACGAAAACTGACATACTTACTCGTGAACTTATAGGAATTACTGGATCAAGTTATTCAAACTGGTCCAACAAAACATCTAATTCTGATGCTGTTTATGCGGGAAATAGTTCTGGCGGAGGAAATGATAAAACATATATCCAATTGCGTTCAAATAGTAATTCAGGCGTTATTACTACTGCTTCTGGCGGAAAAGCAACCAAGGTGGTTGTGTCGTGGAACTCAAGCACCATTACTAATCGTACCTTGAATGTCTATGGCAAGAATTCTGCTTACTCTGCTGCATCGGAATTATATAGTACAAACACACAAGGAACTTCTCTTGGTACTATTGCTAAAGGCACTTCTACAGAACTCACCATTACTGGCGACTACGAATACATCGGTCTGCGTTCTGATGATGGTGCAATGTATTTGGATGAAATTCAAATTACATGGTCTGCTGGCAGTGCAGCAAACTACACCTCTTTCATTACTTCTTGCTGCGATGCAACTGCAAATTTGGTTTTGACCCCTAACCCTGTAAGTCCTATCGCATTGGATATTGATGGTAATACTTCAACTACAATATCGTTTGCTACAGAGAATGGAGAAGATGCTTTGTATTACAGACCTACGATTACTCCTTCTGAAAATACATCATTGACTATTAATGGTACTTGGAATAATTATACAAGTTCAGCAGGTAGTTATACATACAACTTTACAGCCACTGGCACCTACACCATCAAACAAGAGTTCAAACAAGATGGTTATGAATGCCAAAAGACTGGCTCTGCAACCATCAATGTCGTTGCTAACCCAATCCTGCAAGTAAGTGCGGAGGAACTGACCTTCTCACCTACATGTGGTCAGAATAGTACAAGCCAAGAAGTAGAAATCAATAGTCGTTATCTAACTTCCAATAGCATCACTGCCACTGTTGCTACCACAAGCGGTAGCGGAAAATTCACTATCAGTACAGATAATACAACTTTTGGAATTTCTAACCTAACAACACTCTCTGGCGGTACAACTACAAAGGTCACCGACCAAATCTATGTGCGCTACGAGGCTGAAGAAGGTGAAACAGGTGCTGTAGCAGGTACATTGACGCTCCAGTGCGGTAGCACACAAAAGGTTATCAATCTCACAGGCACTTGCACTTGCTCAGCAAATGTGACTATCACTGGCGGTCCAATACAAATCACTGCTGCCAAGGACATTTGGGTAGAAGCAGCAACCGAACTGACCGTCACTGGTACATTCCTCACTACTAATGCCGATAATGCTAATGTAAGTATTCGCGCTTATACCAATAATGCTGCTTTCCAAATCAAAACAGGTGGCACAACAGGAGAAGGTACTGCAAACGCCCTAACTCTTGGTACGAACATCAGCAATCCTGATTGGACGGGTAATATTGGTATTGTTTACAAACCTACGCAAGCCAATACCACAGATACGGCTACATTGACCGTAGAAGTATATCGCCATAATGGCTCTGCTATTTACAGCACAGCTACCTACGAATTGGAAGGCCGTTCACTACCTGAGCAATTTGTGATTGCAGTTACCAACGGTAGTGGCGACTGGTTTGCTGTACCAGCTGACATGGTGGCACCATGGGGTAATGCTTGTTCTGGATTAGGAACCTTTGCACCTTATCCAATCACTGTAGATAATTCTACTACACCTACTGTAGCAAGCAATGTACCAGCGCGTGCGGTATATCAAGCAGCTGCACGAACTGGCAATGTGAACACCAACCCACAAACGATGAGCTATAAGTCTGTGCCATTAGGTGACGAGCCCAAGTACTACCTATATGGTTCAAGTACCAATGTGGATAGCGATGGTAATAATACAAATATCCAAAACGCATCGTTCTTGGCATCTGAAAAACAAAAATGGTTCTTGGATGTAGTGGATTGGAATACCAAACAATACAATATGCATGTGCATAGCAGTTTGACAACCAATGTGTTGGCATATACTACAGCAGGTGGTACAAACCGTGTAGGACAATATAGTGCAACAGCAGGAACAACCAAGAAGTCTATCTACCTGTTGCCTATCAATGGTACAACCTGTACATACTACGCTGCCCCTGTAGTAACAGTTACGGCAATTGATGCTACGAATGCTACTATACAATTCAAGAACGATCGTACTACGGCGTATGAGATTAGTTTGGATCAAAACACATGGACTGACTTGCCTGTTACACTCATCAAAGATTGCAACAATAGCGAAGAGGCAACTCTATTGCGAGCACAATTGCCATTGGATACCTATCGCGGTAAGACAGTCTATATCCGTGCGAAAGTAACAACGGGCACTGCTTGCCAAGAAACAGGCTCATTCGTAGTTCCTAATCCTACTATCGACCGTGGAGAGACACCATGGGAATATACAGGCACAGCAGGACAAGCGTTTAGCAACAACAGCAAGAGCATAACTATCAGTGACTTGTGGAATCCATTGAGCGTCAGCGTTGTTCAACAAAGGACCAACTCCAATATACAAGCATCCATTACTCCAGAAGGTGTGGTTACTGTTTCTATGGCAGCTGAAGATGCAACGGAGGGCGTACACGAAGCAGTATTACAATTCATTTCTGATGGTGCATCATTTGTTAATGATGCTCAGTATGTAGGCGTGCAAATCACATTGCATAGTTTGGCAGAAATGAATTTTGATGGCGGAAATGAAGCCTTTGACAAAGTTAATGGTATGACTATGTTGTGTAAAGAAAAAATAGATGGAGGAATTACACCAAAAATCTATTTGAATGATGCTTTATGTTTGAACGGAAACTATATATCAACAACTGAAGAACTAAATCAAACCACTTTCTCTCTCGTTGACTTAAATTCAGGAGCATCTCTCTCGTTTGAAAGAGATGGTACTAATGGAGGAGCTGGTGGAGGTATTGCAAGTGTCACATTTAACGCTTCCACCATTGCAGCAATGGTTCCTGGTCACACCTATCGTCTCTCTTGGGAGAATACCAACCAAGTGATGACTAATGTGGGTGGTCTGCCATATATGGACTGCTACATGGACTTCGTATATTCGGAGAACTGCGATGCTCCTACCGCACTCGCGGCCTGCCCAATTACACAAACGGGCTTCACCGCTAACTGGGCTCCTGTAGCAGACTGCGCTGGCGATGTGACAGTGGATGTATATACGAAAAGTGGAAGTGTGTTAGCAAGCAAAAGTTTAAAAACATCTGTTAATAACTGGGCTTATGCAAGTCGTTCCGCAAATGCTTGGGGATTAGTAGGAGAAAGCAATAGTTCTTCTTATTCAGCAAGTACATATGGTTGGGGATTGTATCGAGGAGGAGTAAACTATATCTATTCTCCAGAGATGTCGTATATCTCTAACACTATAGATGAAAATGTTATAGTAACAGTGACCGCGACGGTTCAAAACACAAAGGCATCAACCTACTATCTCAAAGTAGGCGCAGCTACTTGTAAAAACAATTGCAGTGATACAGACCCTACATTCAATACAATATCATTGTTGTATTTTGATGGAGTTAACACAAAAACGCAAACTTATGCAGTAGAAGCAAATACCACTAAAGATATTAAATTTACAATTAAAGGATTGACTTCTGCTTCTATGTTGCAATTTACTACAACAGCATCCACTATTTCGCTATTCCTTCAAAATGTAGATATTGCTATAGAATCTAACAACTCCGTAGACACCAAGACTGCTTCCTGCTCTGTAGGTAGTGCAGAGTTTACTGATCTTTCTCCCAACACCACCTACTACTATACCGTAACGGATGGAAGCAGCAACACCAGCAACGAGATTGCAGTGACAACATACGATGGAGAACCTGAACTCAAATTCTACAGCGATGAAGCATGTACAACAGAAATCACAGAAACAACAGTACTCGGTGGTGAAGAAACTACAGTCTATGTAAAAGGTACGCGCGTACCTGCGTGCGCTATCAACGCATCTGTATCTACAGGCTATGGCATGGACGATAGCGGAATAAATTACACTACTGGCACAGGTGTTGTATCTGGTTCTGTCATACTAACACTTGCCGATGCCAATACCACCGAAGGTACACTCACTATTACTGATGCTGAAGGCAACAACTATGTGCTCAATATCGTTTCCAGCGACTGCCCTGCGGGCTTTGGTACAATGGTATTGCCCGCTACTAACATCACACCTAACACAGCACAAGCCAACTGGAGAAATACCCTTGACTTCGGAGACGATAAGAGCGGTACACTGCAACTCTACAAAAACGGTATCGTCAATCGTGAACTCATTGTCAATGGAGACTTCGAAACTGGTTCACTGGCGGAAGGTTGGAGCAAAGGTTTGAACGAAGGCGATAAGGACGCAGTATATTCATTCAGTGAATTTGATATTGTAAGTTCCAATGTACATGAAGGCAGTTATTGTCTCTCTGTAACGGGAAATGGTAGCAAATTACCTGCTTTCCAAAACATGTCAGTGATGTATGCGGACTATATAACACTCACTCCTGGTACTTATCGCATGAGCGCATGGGTAAAGATGTTAGCCGCAAATAATCAAGATTTAGACAAGAAGCAGTCTTTCGCATTGGGATTGATTGGTGGTAAGAAGAGTGAAGTCAAAGTGGTTTGTGTTTCGGACATCACCATCTTAGAAACGGATGAAGAATACCACCAATTGACTTACACATTTGAAATTACTTCTACTATCACTGCTTGCCCTGCTATTGGAGCGAATGTAAAAGGAGAGACATTCCGCGATTTCTACCTTGATGATGTATCACTCAAGTGTACTTCTATCGGTCAGGGCGAAGAACCATACCTCTCTATTGACATAGCAGACCTCAGCGCTGCAGGCAATCTCGCACTCACAGAATTGAGCGGTAATACTGAATACACCTATGTGATTCAAAATGCTGATGGTTGTTCATCCAATGCCATCACATTCCAAACAACCGATGCAGATGCACCGCAGCTGTCTGTCACTACACCGGTATCTATAGCAGCACCATTGGGCGGTTCTGCAAAGGGAGTAGCAACCGTCACAGCAACCGATGCCTACAGCACTATCAATGTGACTCTGGCAGACAACGAACAACGCATCAGACTGAATGCAACTACTATACCGGCCGCAGGCGGTGTGGTACAATTCACATTCACACCACTAAATACAGACTATCCGGGGACAACGGGAACAAGCATCGTTACCCTGACTACACAAGGAATGGCTAATCCTGTTGAACTAACTATCAACTGGGCTGTTACTTCGGGTATTGATGTGAATACACCTATGGTAGAAGTGACAGAAATAAGCAATGAACAAATAACTATAGAGCACAATGTGGGAGTGGGAGACGATGATTTAGAAGTTCGTATCATAATGAATAGACCTATCACAGATAATGAGAAAGAAGATAATGTAGGTGATGAGATATTCTTCTCTAAGTACTATGAAGCATATATGCACAAGAAACTATGGGCTATCTTCAACCCAACAGCACAAAAACGATCATTGGACGGTATGCAAGTATGGCGCTCTAAATCTAATTACGAGGATTGGAATACCGCACCAGAGAATATTATTGACCTCTCTGAAATGGGTAATTATGAGAAGGGATGGATATATCCTAACGAGGAAATCATTGTGTACACCGCTGATCAGGTAGGAGAGTGCGAACGAAGCAAAACAGATATGAGTAATTGGGTGGCAATGTCATCATCTAACTTGCCGGTATCCTTCTCTGGTGATGACGCGCTACTACTCGTGCGTAACGCCAACGCAGTAGATCCAGCTAAGAATAACCAACCTCCTACAACCAGTATCAATGGAGACGATATCAGCTGGAGAATATATACTGATAGCGCAAGTGTAGAGTGGTATATGTTAGACTTGATTGGCGCACGCAAGGACAACAACACTCCTGACGGTAGCGCAACACACTCATGGTCATGGACAGACTGCTCCACTACACCTGCCAAAACAGAAGCTGGTGACGCAAAAGGATGGGTAGGATATGGATATGACTTAGCAGATAATAAAATCAAATATAATTCTTGCGAAGGAGAGGGATATATACTATCTACCAACCGATGCCTACTTATCCGCCGTATGAATGTCAAGAGCGGTGCAAACGCTGTGGCAACTAACATAGGTGATATGGTGACCTTAAATAGCGAATGGAAAGGCTCACATGTGCCAAAAGACGGTAACCAAGAACAAACATCCTGTGAGAACTTCTCTTATGTCGGAGGATATGACTACGACGGATACTATAATGCATGGGTTCCTTTGGATGAAGAAGAATTCGTATATGCAAGTCAAAATGAAGATGGAACATACACCTTTGACATGGATGTGCCGCACTACTATTGCGATACTATGCGTATCGAAGTAGTAGAAAAAGTAACGGTCAATGGTGTGGAGTCTGATAATATACACGCCTATAATTTATATAAGGTGCCTATCGTAGTGGATGTGGATGCTAATACCAATGACGAGAAGTTCTTCCACTATCCAGAACGACCAAGTGATGACTTGAATACCCAAATACCAGATGAAAAGGAATTAACCACTACAATATGCGAAACATGCGATGTCGTGATTCGGGACGAAGCACAACTAACACATGTGGAGGGTGGACAAGGACAGTTCCGAAATATAATGGTATATCCAGGAGCAAAACTGAATAATACCATTAGACAAGCCTTTAGATTACAAGGATTGCACATACAAGCATTGAACGATACTGTTGGATATGCAATTATCAATAATGACCAAAGCAGCATTGTGGTAGATACGATTATTCATACAAAACGAATAAATGACCAATATTGGTATATATTCTCCCTGCCTTACGACTGTAATGTGGCTGCTATACGACAACTCAATGGTAAGAGTATGGGTGACTATGGTACCGATTGGGGTATCCAGTATTACGATGGTAAAGCAAGACAGGAAACAGGCACAAGTGCTGCACCCGGAGCCGTTTCTAAATTCTGGAAAAGAGTAGAACCGAACGCAACACTCAAAGCTAATGAAGCATATATAATCGGATTGTTTACTACACAATGGACAAACCAACATAAGACTATCTACTTCCCGCCTACCGAAAGCACCCAATATACTGAGTCGGGAAATGAGGCAAAAGAGACAAATGTCTATAACTGGAATGTGAATCTGGCAGCAGAGAAACGTCACCACGGATGGAACTTTGTAGGCTCACCATATATCAGTATATTTGACCCGAATGGTCAAACAGACGCGGGTGTGAATAATGGTAATGTAGTAATAAAGGGTGAAATCCAAGCTGATGGTTCTTATACCAATGATACAGAAGTATTCGTTTCTATACCTGACGGTAGCAATGCCCGCACATATACACAGCAAAGAGCAGCCTCTACTAAATTAGAACCATTCAAAGGATACTTTATCCAAGTGGTGGATCCTACTTCAGGAGAGGATGAAACAAAAACACTGCAGTACAGCAAAACAGGACGAACACTCTCTAATAATGCACCTGCTCGCAAAGCACAAGCCGCACGCGAGAAAGTGGTTGTTGAATTGGAATTAGTAGCATTTGATAACCAAGTCGATTATGCAGGTGTTCTCGTGGATGATAACTATAAACCAGAGTACGAAATTAGCGGAGACCTTGTCAAAATGTATGCTGCAGCTTCCAAACCACAGCTCTACTTGCGAGATATGACGAATGAGCAAATGGCATATATAGCACTACCAGATGCACAAGCAGAAAATATACCGCTCGAATTCTATGCCCCTAAAGAAGGAAATTATACACTCGCTATGAATCAGCTAAAGAGTAGAATACACGGAGCCAAAACTATTGAGTTGCTATACAATGGCGAAGTGGTGGCAAATCTGATGTTTGATACATATACTATTGCTGCACAAAAAGGAGTAAACAAAGGATACAGCATACGCATACAACGAGTAGCACAAGTGATTACAAGTATAGATAATGTGTCTATGGAAGGAATCACCATCGCAACAACCGAAGGATATATCACAATCGAAGGATTACCAACAGGAGCACAAGTAATGCTCTATGATATGGTCGGTAAACTTATTAAGGCTGATTATGAAATGAATGGCATTGTCAACTTTGATGCACCTACACAAGGAGTATATGAAATATCTATACAAACTGCACAAGGAAACAATTGCGTAAAAACAATAATCCGTTAAAACCTCAATAAGTAAAAATGATATGAAAAAAATACTATATATATTGATTGTAGTGGCACTCGCGAATGTAACTAACATATGTGCCCAAGACTTAGTACAACAGCCACAATGGCAAATGCAATCTACTTCCACTATGCTTGGAAGTGGATCGCAACTGCCACAAGCAGCTACGGAAGGAGTAAGCGTGGTCGGTGAAACTACCACTAGTCAGAATCAAACCAATGGACCGAGAAAGGTAGGATGGGACGATAATATTGGAGACCCCGGTGCAGTCCCTGTGGGAAATAGTATGGCGCTTTTTGTCATGGTAGGGATATATATGATACTGAGAATAGTAAATAACAAACGAAAAGCATGAAGATTATGAAAAAGATAGCGATTCTTGGTTGGCTCTTATGTATAGGTATAATCGCTTGCGCAGAGGGAAGCGAGAGCCTACAAAATGTAATAAAAGATGTATATGGACTAACAACCGCCCATAACTATACAGGTGATAATGGTATGACATGGAATACAATAGGGGCTATAGATTGTACAGTAGGAGGATATCGAGCCTTAACGGTCAGTGCAGGAGTACCAAATAATGGCATACAGGGACAACTGAACACAAAACAAATAGAAGAAGGAGTGGGAGAAATAAGTTTCTATGTAAAAGGAATTGCTGCGGGAACAGGGTATGGAGATAGAACATTTAGAGTAACAGCAGGAACGAAAGTGGTAAATCTAACAATGAATATACCAAATATCAACACTTCCTGCCAATACAAAGCCGTTATAAAAAGAAGAGAAGTGAGTGATATAGCAATCACCGCACTGGAAACAGTGAAAGGAGAAACAGCTACATTTGCTATCTATAACATTCAATGGACTTCATACAATGGAAAGACAGACAAACCCACTTTTGATGTAGATGATAAAGAAACAGACTTTATCCTTACAAATGGAGATACTACCTATTACGCAGAAGAGAATATCTCTGTCAATCTGTCTTCTACCACAGACGGAGCACTCTTCTATTACACTACAGATGGATCCAAACCAACAACAAGCGCAGCAAAAGGTAACACAATCATACTACCTGCCGGACAAAAATATACATTGCGCATGATTGCATGGACTGACTCATTGGGAACAAGCGATGAAACAACATGGACCATAAATACAGCTAAAGGAAAAGTGTATAAAAATCCCTGCGAATCGACAACTCAATGGGATGAAAGCAGCAAACTTTATCTGTTTGATAATACATACACCACCAAAAGCGGAACACCATGCTATCGTTTGGCTACCTCATCCCTGTTAGTAACACCAACCATTATCTACCCACACTACCTTAGCTTCTATGCTACATCTCCAAGTAAGACAATTACCATTTCCTATCAGACTGGAGTGATGGTCGAGGAAAAAGATGTGCAGAAATGGGAGGCGAGTGAATGGATTAAACTGCAGACTATCTCCGTAAGTGAATTCACATCCGGCGTGATGAAGTATTTCCAAATAGAAATTCCAGATACATTAAAAACACAATTTGTACGCTTTCAATTAAAATCATCAGGAAACTCATCTTATGTGGATGATGTGAATTATATCACACCCGTATTAGAGCAATTACATACACCTACATGCTCGCTACCATCGGGAGAGGTGATGGCTGGTACCACAATAACAATCACAGCTAATGAAGGGGCTACACTCCATTATACCATGAATGGAGGAGCAGAACAAATAGCCGCTTCACCGCTCACCCTAACAATAAATGAACCCACTACCATTCGCGCATATGCTACGCAGGAAGGAATGGCACAAAGTTGGATTGCGGAATATGTATATACGCTCAGCAATAAGCCTACTAACCTGCAGTATATAGGTACTAATCAAGGACAAAAGCCCTATAAGTTAATGCAAGATGGTCATATATATATTGTGAAACACAATCAAATCTACGATATTTTCGGCAGGAAAGTGAAATAATGAGACACAGAACGACCAAAAATAACATCACCATGAAAAAGGTTATTACCATCATACTATGCTGTCTCATCACGCTGGGAATAACTGCGCAAGCGCAAAACACAGTCACCTACAATGCCGTCAAAGATGCAAGCTGCCTCACCGATGGAGCAAAAGTGTTCTTCGGTACCATCCAAGAAGGAGAAAACTATATCATGGGTATCTATGATGTGAATATCAGCAAGAATAATATCAAGGGCGTACCAGCTACCTACGGAGAGAAACGACACACCGTCACTGCAGAAGCAGCCTACGCCTACACCGTTCAGCGTGAAGGAGATTATATCATCTTTGTAGATGCTGATGGTAACTACCTACGCCCCATCAGTGATAGCAAACTGCGAAGCAGCACTACACTCGATAACCAAGCTAAATGGACCATCGGCGCCATCAACCAAGATGACGCCACCGTAGAGGTCAAGAACGCAGGATTCGCTTCACGCTATATATTCAACAACTGCGAAGGTACCAACGAGATTTTCAATATCTACCAGGCTTACGACCCATCCTATCTGGCAAAAACAATCTTGTATGCCAATACTGCGCCTGAATGGACCGACCGCGTACTCGATTCATGGATGGCTGTGAGCGATACTATCCTTGACTGGGGACAATACGAACCCGACACCACCTACGCCTCAGACCCTACATGGAAAGACTGGGGAGATAGCCGTAAGTTCACACTCTCCTTCAATGACCTTACCGATGACATCACTGTCACACTCACAGGCGATACCGCTTTCTTCTGTGGTACACAACTCATCAAAAAAGAGAACAAGAACCCCATCGAAATAACAGTCTTCTGGGAAACAGACGAAGTGGGCGTCTATACCGCCGAACTGCGTCTATCCACTGCCACCCCGGGCGTTGAAGATATCATCATACCACTCCGCGCAGAAGCAGTACCAATGGGCACCTTCCCGGATCCTTACCAACCTGTCTTCTCGCTTTCTACCAAGAAACTAAATCTTGTGCTCAATCCCGATAATAACTACAGCGACCTGCAAGGATTTACTTTCAGTGCCTCCAACCTCCAAAAAACACTCTATTGCAAATGGGCACACACCAGCAGCGTGCTCTTCCAATATGAGTATCAAAACCAATATATGGAGATAGTAGCAGGAGATTACGAACTCGCACTCAACGGTTCTGCACATTTCCCTGCGGGTTATGACTATATAGACGAAGAAGTATTAGTCGCTGTAGGCGGCGAACTGACCTCTGCAGGCACTTACACCACACAACTGCATTTCTATAGTTATAAGAAAGATAGCAAAACAGAACTCGCCATTGACGAATATGTCACCATCACCACACAAGTGACACATAACTTGGTTAGCACAGACCTCGATGAACTACAGTCCAGCCAAACACAAGCAACCAAAATACTCCGTGACGGGCAACTGCTCATCCTGCGCAATGGTCAGTCCTACACCGTCACTGGACGCAGAGTAGTGAATAATGAATAATGAATAATGAATATTTTTGTAGGGAATTAGGCGAATAGGACCAATAAGACCAATAAGACCAATAAGTCTAATTAGTCTAATAGGACTAATCTTCAACTCTATAACTTCCATCGCAGAAGAAGATGCACATCCGTGCGCGTGGGGATAGAACCAGCAGCACCATTCCATTCGGAGTGGTGCTCTGCATACCAAGCCCGCTGGTAAAGAGTCTCGCTCACACGCAGATAAAGTGCCAACTTCTCCATCGCCTGCTAACGCAAACACACATAAGCCCTGCCGCCCAAACCATACACCGCCGGAATAGAGAAAGCATAAAGCACATCGTGCTCATAAGTGTAAATACGATTATCCCATTCACGCGCATCAAAAAACTGCACACGCAATCGCAACGACAGTGGAATAGGTTTGCCCTTGGCACTCAATCCACTCTGCGCAAAATCATAGGCTATATCCTGATAGATAGTGTAGCCTGTTTGCGGGTTAGTGTTTAGGGGATTAGTGTTTAGGGATGACGAGGAAGTGAGGTTGGCTTCGGCTGTTGTGCGGAGAGACCACGCACTCTGCTGCCAGTCATACTGCACACGGGTAGAATAAGTGGCTAAATCACCTTTCTCACGAGCACGCAGACGGAGAGTAATGTAGGATGTATGATGTTGTATGTTGGATGTATGATGTGGTATGCTAAAGCGTATCTCGGTCATCGCGTCATAACCCATCGTGGGGTATTGAGGAATACCATACTTGGGTCCGCTGAAAGAGAATACATCCGCATAACCCGACCAACGCACACCCTTCCAACGCGTAACTTCAAAACCAAGATAACCACCTTGCTCATCACCTATACGCGAAGTCTCACTAAAAGCATAGCCCTGCGCATTGTCAAAATAAGGTGAGTAATACCGATACAATGCCGTCAAAGCTACACCATCAGTTGGGTAGAAGCGGCTACCTATAATGGTACCAAATCCCCATCTCTCCCTGTTCTGAGCGGTAGCGAGTTCGCCAAATAAATCAAACCAACCATGGTTGTACCGCGCAGAAGCACCTATCACCGCCTGACGAGTGCCACGGAAATAATGCTGATTATACGCACTATTGCGATACGGACGGATAGAGTCCGACCATATATTCTCTATCGCCGTCAACTGCACTTCTAACTTACGATGCCGTAGCGTCATATTAGCCCCTACTAAATGGTGAAGCGTGGAGTCATTGGCTTTCTTGATAGAGTAGAGCGCACTCACATCCAATCGCGTGTGAGGACTAAAAACATGCCGATAAGTGGCTCCTGCACCTTGCAATCCTTCGCCATCCGCAGATGAGTAATAACGCAGTCCATTATTCGTCATGCCGACAGACTGCACATACGACGATTTGCCAGTTCGAAAAATAGGAGCTAACACCAGTCCTTGACCAAAAGAAGCTTGGAAAGAACCCGCTACTATCGTGTGCATCGAACCAATATCTTTTAATTGTACATACGCATTATACTGCAGTTCACTCGCTTTGCCACCCGCAGGACGGCGTAACTGCAAACCAAATATAACACGACGCTTATAATCAAACCGATAACGCAACTGACCATACATAGGGTCTGTGCCTTCAAAAGACTCTATATTGCGCGCATCCACACGAGCGAGTAACTCATGCTTGGCATAATGAAAAACCTCGCGCGCGTACATCTTCTCCTCGCGCGCAGAACCAATATAAACGAAAGGAAGCAGGTTGCGGATGTCATAATCTGCCAATGAATGAATAAGACGCAACTCGTACAAGGAAGCAAAAGGATGCTTGTCCGCAAATGCCAATAATTCATCAATCTGCTGAGGCGAAAGAAAAGGCAACTGACTCAGTTCCTCTTCCGTCGTGGCATTGAGGTTGATAGGAGACTCATGAAGCGCATAGAGGTCCGTCTGCAACTGCTCATAATCCACTTCACCCATCTCCGCCGCCGTACGATAAATATCCAAAATAATATCATCCAAAGCAATAGAAGAAGGCGTTATCTGCGCAATAGCAGTGCTGATGAATACGCAAATAATAGATATGAGAGTGCTTAATCGTTGCATAAAAACGCACAAAGGTAAGTAAAATTTTGCGTATGTGCAAATTTTATAGTACCTTTGCAGAGAATTTAACCGAAAAATGAAAAGAAAACAAATCATACATATCATCGAATGGGTAGTGGCATTAGCCGCCTGCGGATATTTAGTCTGGCGATTGGCTACCTATGATGATTATGTGTCTTTGTTTGCAGAACTGCGCGAAATGGATATTGCGCAATGGTGCGCTTTGGTAGCAAGTGTGCTGCTCATGCCTGTGAATATGACTATCGAAGCATGGCGGTGGAGAACACTCATGAATGAGGGGGAGTCAAGAGTGGAAAGTCAAGAGTCAATAGGATGGGGTGAGGCGCATCGGCAAGTCTATTACAGCAAGTTAGCAGGACTAATCACACCTTGGCGTTTGGGAGAATACCCCGCACGAGGACTGCTCATGCAAAAAGACTCCCTATCGCAAGAAATAGAACAAGTGTCATCTAAAGCACTATGGACTAAAGTGCTAGCAATGGGAGCCGTGGGAAGTGCCACCATGACTATCGCTATCGTGATAGG
>JAZNQB010000007.1:0-7473 GCA_045589995.1 Paludibacteraceae bacterium | reverse complement strand
GGGGGGTAAAATGTTTGATAATGAGTGTTATATAGAAGAATATCGTCAGCGTTCCTATAAATGGCTAAAAAATGCAATAGAATCATGAAACAAACTAAAAACAATAAATCAATCCAGGTACGCCGTCGTATAAAAGCATTTATTGGGCGTTGGAGAGGCTTACGCCAATCGTGGTGGCGATATGTGTGCAATGCAAATTGTAATTATTATGCATCTCAGTCTAGGTTCTTATATATATTGATATCGAATTATCATGTCATAGAAAAGTGCTTAGCAATGCCTAATTTCGAACCAGGACATGCTCAAGATAGAGTACGAGTTGTGATAGGTGATTTATTTAAATATAGAGAATTGGGATTTGATTTGAATCATCCCCAATATATAGCGGCTTTGCAAGCGGTCAAGGAGTATAGTGATGTTCATAATAAATTAGGATATACACTGCCCTCGGATTTACAAAAAGACATTAATCTCCTATTAAAAGTGGAAATACCAGAGCACCAACAACCGCTAGTTACAAATGAGCAGTTCTTCTCCCATTTACAAGGTACATTCCATAATTTTGCACACTCAAGACATAGTGTTCGAGCGTATGCAGATGAGGAAATTCCGGATGATATAATGATTTCGGTAGTAGATTTAGCACGAACAACACCCACTGGATGTAATAGGCAACCGAATAAAACATATGTGGTGTGTAGTCCCAGCAAAATAAAGCAAATCGTTGATTGGCAAGGAGGGGGAAGAGGTTTTGCAGAGAATGCCAATCGACTCTTAATTGTTACATCTGCAGTTGATGCATTTGGGTTTAATGAATATAACGAAGTGTGGAAAGCAGGTGGAATGTATGTGATGAACTTGCTTTATGCCTTGCACGCGCACAAGATAGGAGCTTGTCCTTTAATGTGGAATGGGAAGCAAGAACAAGACAAAAACTTACGCAAATTGTTAAATATTCCTAATAATGAGGAGATTATTATGATTGTTTCTGCTGGTTATCCTCAAAGAGAATTTCAGTATGTAACATCGGTTCGTAACCCTCTTTCGGAATCATTAATATTTATAAAATAACATGATACCCAAGATTATTCACTATTGCTGGTTTGGAGGCAAAGAGATGCCCGAACTGGCACAGAAATGTATAGAGAGTTGGCGCAAATACTTACCTGAATACGAATTGCGCTTGTGGAATGAAGATACTTTCGATCTCGATATGTATCCTTATGCTCGTGAGGCATACGATAATCGCAAGTTTGCCTTCGTTACCGATGTGGTGCGCCTTTGGGCGCTGGAGAAGTTTGGCGGCGTGTATATGGATACCGATGTAGAGATATTACGCCCATTAGGCGACATGATGAAATTGCCTGCTTTTACGGGTTATGAAGCCAGTGTTGCTAATTCGCCTGTAACGGGTTTGATGGCTAGTGCTGCGCATGGCATATGGGTGAAAGAGCAATTGGCTTATTATGAGGGCAAGCATTTTGTGCGCGAAGATGGTTCGCTGGATATGACACCCAATACCGTCACTATTGCGAATATTATGGTAGCGGGTGGCTTTACTATTGATGGTAAGTATCAGGTATATAAGAATGATATGCATGTCTTTCCAGTGGACTATTTCTGCCCGCTAACGAGTACACGTGTGCTTAAATTGACTAAGAATACCTATTGCATTCACCATTTCGCTGGTAGTTGGGTGGAGTACACCCGTGCGCAATTGGTGAAAAGATGGATAGTTAAGCATATCCTCGGCCATCGTTTGACAGATTTCCTCGTGCAAATCAAACGCCGAATAAATAAGCATTAACTCATTAATTCGTTAAATGCTTTTTAACTCCTTCGAATATCTCATCTTCCTTCCGATAGTGTTTATACTCTATTGGTTTGTATTCGATTACGCACTCAGCAAGTGCAGGCACCAACTATGGTTGCAAAACCTCTTTATCGTAGTAGCAAGTTACATCTTCTATGGCTGGTGGGACTGGCGGTTTTTGATACTCATCGCTATCACTACTATTCTCTCCTTTTTTAGCGGTGTTGGCATAGAGAAAGCCCATACACAGCGCGTAAAGAAAACTGTGATGATAGCCAATGCAATAGCGAATCTTGGTATCTTAGGCGTATATAAATACTATGACTTTTTTGCCCGCGAGTTCGCTGCGCTATTTGGCATAGAGTCGGATTTCTTGCTATTGCATCTCATTCTGCCTGTAGGTATCAGTTTCTATACTTTCCAAGCCCTCTCGTACTCTATCGATGTCTATCGCGGGTATATACAGCCCACCAAAGATATAATATCTTTTACGGCTTTCTTGAGTTTCTTTCCGCAGTTAGTAGCTGGTCCTATAGAGCGAGCAACTAACCTCTTGCCGCAATTTCAGCGCAAGCGCACTTTTGATTACGAGCAGGCAGTAGATGGTATGCGGCAGATATTATGGGGATTATTCAAAAAGATTGTCATCGCCGATAGCTGTGCCGTTTATGTGGATCAAGTATGGGCAACATACGATATCCAATCGGGTAGTACCTTATTGCTCGCTGCTATACTATTTACATTCCAGATCTATGGTGATTTCTCGGGTTATTCGGATATAGCTATAGGTTCTGCAAAACTCTTTGGTATTCAACTAATGCGCAATTTCAATGTGCCGTATTTCTCTCGTGATATAGCGGAGTTCTGGCGTCGTTGGCATATCTCGCTCACCACTTGGTTCCGCGATTATGTATATATTCCTTTGGGAGGAAATGGGAGAAAAGCCTCTCCTAAATCCTCTCCTGAAGGAAAGGACTTGCATGATATAGATAAAGGCTCCCTCCCTGCAGGGAGGGCTGGGGTAGGCTTGCACCTCCGCAATACATTTATTATCTTCCTCCTAAGTGGCTTATGGCATGGTGCCAATTGGACTTTCATCGTTTGGGGAATATATCACGCCTTGCTTTTTGTGCCATTGTTACTGATGGGCAAGAACCGCCGTTATGTACACCAAAAAATCAATGCAAGCGAATGGCCGCGTATGCTACTCACTTTGGTGTTGGTTATGATGGGTTGGGTGCTCTTTCGCGCTCCCTCTATCGCAGATGCGTGGGGATATATATGCGGAATGGGTACGGCTTCGCTCTTTACGCTTCCTATGATTACCGATCCAATGGTATGGGTTTCCATAGTGATGATAGTGCTGATGATAGTTGTTGAATGGTGTGGCCGTGAACAGGATACCGCCCCTCTCCCGCATAATCGTTGGGTGTACTATGCCATCGTGCTACTCATCTACTGGTTCGCTACAGATAAAACAACAGAGTTTATTTATTTCCAATTCTAATGAAGCGCTTTTTGATACATATTACATTCTTCGCCATCCCGCTGATTTTGGGCGGTATTGCTTTGGAATGCATCGCTGAGCGCATTCCGAACTCTTACACCTACAAGCACCAGTACATGGAGCAGCATGCCGCGCATATACAAACCCTCATCCTCGGTTCGTCCTACGCCTATGACGGACTCGCACCATCGGAATTACCTGCTGCTTTCAACCTCTCCAATAGCAGTCAGACACTCGAAGATGACTATCGTCTCTTGGCGCGTTATATCCCGCAGATGGATAGTTTGCAGATGGTCATCTTAGGTGTAGGTCACGGTACGCTGGCAATGCGCACCCAAGATAATAGACGCCTCTATTACACGCTCTATATGAACCTCTATCCGCGATGGCCTATCAGTAAGTATAGCATGGAAGTCTTCGATATGCCGTTGCTCACCAAAAAGATAATCAAGTATATCGTCTCCCGTGATGTCACACGCTGTGACTCCTTGGGCCAGCGTTTGGGACATGATAGCATAGCAGTGGCGCAGCAGACCGAGTTTTGGAATAAGGATATAGCCGCCATGGTGGCGAACGATAGGGTGGAGGTGGGTGCTATCCGCGATGTGATAGCGCAAAATACTGCCTACTTAGATAGTATCGTTGCGCTCTGTGCTGCGCGTGATGTGCAGTTGCTGGTGGTGAGTATGCCTGCTATGGAGGCGTATGTGTCTGCTTTGCCGCCAAAACAAGTGGCGCTGCATGATAGTGTTTTCTCTGCGCTCCCTGCACCAGCAGTCTATATTGATGCCACTGATTGGGAAGTGCCGGAAGGAGGATGGTATAACCCCACGCACCTCACCCGCGAGGCTTCCATCCCCTTCACGCAGTGGCTACTGCCATAGGCGCAATTGGTGAACTGAAATATGTAAATTTATTAATTCTTAGTCGTGACCATTGGTCGCGACTTTTTTTTGTCTTTTCATATTCAATTCCCTTTTCCTAACTTTGTGGTCGCATTGGATTAACATCCCCCAATGCAACTACAATCATGAATAAAATAAATAATCAAACCCAAAATGCAAGACGCAAACAAACATTCAATCTTAATGAGAAATGTAATGAATGGCTCGAAAAGGAGATGGTCAACTATGTTGACGGCAATCCCGAAAACATGGACACTATCCTATTTGACTTCAATCAATTCAAGAAAGACACCATCTGCATGGTAGATAGCCTTGCCTGTCAGCTACAATGTAAAGCACATCTGCAAAAAACAGAGGATGTGCTTTGTTTAAGTAGGACAACAATATATGAAAATATAAAAAAATAACATCAAAAGTGTTTTGTTCGGATTCCGTACAGTGATTAGATATTTTAACACTACCTTTGCACTCACTTAAGCTAAGGCTCGTGTAGGGTAAGAAGTCCGGTTTCTGGAGTCTGGGGTCCATAGGGGACGGAAGACGGAGGAAGCGGAGGGACCAATAAGGCAAATAGGAAGAAAAGAAAAAGCAATAAAAGAAAAAGAACTAAAAAGAAAATTATAAAAAGAAAGTCCAGTCCCCGACTTTGTCGGGAGACACCTGCGAAGCAGGGACGGACAATTAAATTTATAGAATATGAAACATGATTTTATTGAATTTTGGAGATTGTATGCACCATTAACGGAATTTAAAAATCGCTATTATGCATGCGAGAAACTTTGGAACAAAATGGATGAAAGGAGGCAATTGCTTATAGTTAGGGGATTAGTACAGGAAAATAAACATTCGTGTTCTATTATTCGCAAGAAAAATCCATATTTTTTTCTTGTTGATTGGAAGGGACCGACTCCTCATTGGCTCAGTCCTGCAGAGACAGATCGATTACTACATCAAGAGATACCGCTTGCTGTTTGCCGCAACCCCGAAACAATGCGCTATGGGGTGGTGACAAAAGAGGAAGCAGATATGTACCTATTGGATGTGCATCACTACATGTAGATGGTACGGTGATGGTACTATGACGTTCAGGATGCGAACGAGATGCGAACGATGGAGAATAAGGAGCATGTGCTATTTATCAAGTAGCAAGGACAATTTAATTCACAAAGATATTTTTTAGTAAACAGAAGTAACAATTATTAAACACAACAAAAATGGCAAGAGTTACATTACCAATGGGGATTGTAGGAATTTCCGGAAAAGTAGGAAACATGTATTTTCGAACAAGAAAATTAACAGGAACAGTGTATTTATGTAAATTACCAAGAAACGTGCGACAGCGATTTCTTTAGAAGAAGAACGATGCAGAGAGTTATTTAAGAAGCGCTCTCTATTGGTTCGGCAAATGCATCAGTCTGGGTCATTGCTTAGTAAAAAACAACTTTGGAAAATAGCCAAGGAGGTGCTATGAAAGCGATGAGCAAATCCGAGTTAGCCAATGCGGCGGGAGTGTCACCCAGCACTTTCCGCCGCTGGTTGAAATCAGATGCAGATTATCTGCGCCAACATGGGGTATTGCCAACCACTAAAGTGCTACCTCCCAAAGTGGTAAAGTATCTTATTGAGAAATATTGCATCGAATTGTAGCGTAAGTTACCTAAAGCGCTCAATACCACATCACCAACCCACTACCTTTGCACTCGCTTACGAAAAACAAGGGGTAAGGAGAGAAAGAAGAGTGAAACAAATAAATATAATATTATGTATTTACGATATGTACGCCAAGATTGGCATAATGGATTTTTACGCAGAGGCACTTTGTTTTATGTACATTTTCACCCCAATGAAAAGGGTGGGTATAGTGAATTTTTAACACCTATTTGCCAAGCATATGAGATGGTGTGCGGAACGAAAGAACCACCAGCTTTGATTTATACATTCAGTGTTACAAAGAACCAGAACTCTTGTAGAATGCTTTTGCGCTATGGCATGGGGGCACAACAAGCACAAATCTATTTATTAGGTATTGAACAAGTGTATGCAGATATGCTTATTGAGATACAACGAGAGCATATTGAATGCCGTATTGAGATAGAAGAATGAAAGTGGAATTGATTATTCCCATCGATGTATTACGAGGGAAGTTAGGAAATGATGGTTATTATTTCCGATTATACAAAGGGAAACAGATTGTGCAGCGTAATCCTAGCAAATGGAAAGACACACCTGCTCGCAAAGCCGCAAGGGAACGATTTATACAGATCTATGCGAAGAAAAATAGAAACCCAACATAAAGACCGAATAGTATTCGGCAAAACAAACATTATTAACCCCTCCTACGGCAGGGAGAATAAACAATGTCGAAACAATCATGGCAGAAATTAAACCAATGGCGCTCATTGAGAGCATGAAGAAAAAAGTGTGTGAGCATAGCGATGTCTATTTTCGCACCAACAAACGCACCGGCAAGGTGACCACCGGCAAACTCTGTAATCCATCTGACAAAGAACCATCCGAAGCACAACTCAAAGCACAGGTCCGCTTCAAGAAAGTGGCAAGCGCTGTGCGCGCAGTATTGGCTGATCCAGAGCAAAAAAGCAAACTTGAAGCAGAGTATAATGCGCAAAACAAGTATGGTTCATTATTTGGCTATGCAATGCATAAGCTGAATGGTAACTACGATGAGAACGGAGATCCAATCGAATAACAATTAGACAACCTAAACTATGACAAAGCAAACAATCATCAAAGCCATTATCATGGCGCTCATTGCCGCATTGACGGCATTGGCAACAGGCTTAGGACTGACCTCTTGCAATGTGGTGCGAACCATCACGAACAAGTCTGAGTTCTATCAGCATGGCGACACATCCGTCATGATTCAGACTAAGACCACTGAGTCCTACGACGCCAAACGGCAGCAGCCGTAAAAGGCGAAGGAAGCCTCCTCCCAACCTCCCCCTGAAGGGAGAGGAGGCGAGTCATTAAACATTAAACATTAACCTTTAACCCCTCTCAAGTGGCTTAGAGGGCACCTCCAAATAACGAGGACTGCTAGAGTAAGCGATAGTCCGAGTTAAGAGTGGGTGCATCCGAGTACTCCCTACCAAAATGAGTTTTGGTACATGTACGAGGATAGCCACACACGAATGGCAAAAGTAAACTGGAGCGCCGGTATCGACAGCGTATCAGGCGCATTAGCAAAACCAAGTAAGAGTGGACAACACTCATGTAACAAAATGCTCTTA
>JAZNQB010000006.1:0-5536 GCA_045589995.1 Paludibacteraceae bacterium | reverse complement strand
TATCCTTACTTTTGATGCAGTAACGGGTGCGGACGCTTATGCAGCGAATATCTATTTCAATGGTGAGATGATTAAGTCTATCACTGTTACCTCTGGTGTTGAATTGACTCCATTGATGAAGACCGGTGCTACTTTTGAAGTGAAGGTAGTAGCGAGATCTGGTGCTGTAGAGTCGGAGGAGTCTGCCGCAGCTACTTGGGTAGTAGCAGATCAAATAGCAGAGGTAGGTGCATCTGAATACTGCGCTTACACGATTGGCGCTAATACAGACGTGGCAGCCATGACTTGGCAAACCGATGCGGAAGGAAACATCAATATTACCATCTCTGGTGACGATGCTACTTGGCGCGGTACGGCATTCAAAGGTATCACGTATTTCTGGGTAGGCGAGTGCCCTGCTTCTGCATTCTTCGTAGAGGAATACACACAAGGAAGTGCTGTTTATACCCTCAAACTCAAAGATGCTACCAAGAAACCTGTTGTAGGTGAAACAATTCAGTTCAAAGGTACTTATCAATGGAAGACCGCTAATGCAGGTAATGCCTATCAGAATGTGACCTTCACCTATACTTATGGTTCTGCTTGTGGTGGATTGGCTGCTCCTACCAATGTAGCGGTGGACGCAAATGGAATTATCACATTTGATGCTGTGGATGGAGCAGACAACTACGTAGCTACTGTTTACAGCAATAACTATCCTGTAGCTATCTATAATGGTATTACTTCTGGCGCTACATTGCCATTCCAAGCAATAGAGACTGGCACATACACCGTTACTGTTTATGCACAAGGCGATGGCGCAATGGATTCAGATGAATCTGCTCCATTTGAATGGGTATTGACAGGTAGTGGATATAGCACTTCCCAATCATCTCTATGCGATGTATTATTTGAATCAGTAGCAGATCCTGGAGGTAATTATTTGATTGAAGATTCGTATGTAGAGTTATCTATGTATACCAATACGGATAACAAAAGCATTATAGTTAGCATTTCGCCAGTGATTGAAGGAGATGAAGTTTCTTTCCGTGAAGTTGGAGTGGAATTGAGTGCATTCACAACTAATGGTGTAGCCCTATCATCTTATTTCACCGCTAATAATCCAAATAATCAAAAGACTTACACCCTGACACCAAAGGATGGTTGTTCATTGCCTTACGGCACTGTCATCCATTATAATGGTACTATACGTTGGAATACCAGCAAGCACAAGAATGCGTATAGAAACAATGTAGCGATTGAATATATTTATGGTTCTAATTGTGATCAAAAGACTGTTTCTGCTGGCGTCAATAATAGTGCGATGGGTAGCGCAGTCGTAAAAAACGGCGACGAAATCGTATCTTATGTACCCGAAAATACAGAAGTTTCCTTTATCGCAACACCTGCGGATGCACAATTGCATCGATTTGTTAATTGGACTCACGGTGGCGTGGTTGTATCTACTGATGCTACTTATACTACTACCATTGACAAATCAACCAATTTGATTGCTAATTTTGAATATATTCTTTATGATTACTGCCGCTATCCAATAGTAGCTACAGGTGGAGCCGCAACTGGCAAGAAACTCTACCTATCATTAGGAAAGAAAAACAATGGCGAATATTTCATCCGTTTTGATGGTTCGTCAGAAGCGCCATTGACAGCACTAAATAATGCTGCATATACTTTAAATAGTGTAAAAACAGAGATTATCTTTGAAGAAAACAATTTAACTGGCAATAATGTTCCATTTAACACCACTAATGGTCGTTGGAGTTTTGACGCAGCTGGTTATGGTTCTGCACAAATGGTATTCACATTAGCAGAAGGAAAAACCACTCAGGACATTTATGTGTGGGCTAATACCATTACATTTATTACAACCGAAGGTGATTTGGTTTATGTAGATAATCAGTATCGTAATAAACTCTTTGGAAATCCTTCGCCATTACGCTACAATATCAATTGGGATTGCACCACTTGCGTAGACACCGAAGCGCCAATATTAAATACCTTCTATGTAGATGTATTGAACGAGACTGACCTACGCATCACTACCCAAGCAACTGACAATTGGGATGTACCTCTCACTTATACTATTTCTCGAGAAGGTGCGGAAGATATCGTTCTAATAGGCGCTAGCGGAGAGACACTTACTTACGATATTACAGGTTTAACCACAGGCACCGAATATAGTTTTACTATGGTGGTGAGCGATGGTATCAATAGCAGCGCTACACAAACACGCACAGCCACCCCATTAGGAGACACGGAGAAACCTGTAATGGAGTACGCCACCTTAGTAAGCAATGATTATACAAGCGCTATTATCAGCGTAAGCGCTACTGATAACAAGCGTGTAGTAGAATATCACGTAGTAGATTTGGTTAATGGCATTGACATGGTGTTGATAGATACAGAAGGTCAAATCATTATTAATGGACTGAGCGATAACACTACGTACAACTTCACCATCACAGCCAAAGATGCTGCAGGTAACGAATCGGATGGCATTATTATATCTCTTACCATTCCATTCAACACAGACGCCAACTTGGCGCTCAATAAACCTTATGGATTTGGATATGAGAATGCTAATAATATGGCAAAGAATGCCAACGATGGTGATGTCACTACCCAATGGACCACTTATGCAAATCGTCCTGTTGAAGAAGAATGGTGGTATGTCGATTTGGGTGATATCTATTCACTGAATAATATTACTATCACTTGGGGTGATCCTGCTCCTACTAAATACATTCTACAAACACGCGTATACGAACCTAACGAAGAAGAGAAAGCCAACGATGCTGCGTGGGTAACTATAGCCACTATCACAGATGCGGCTAATGGAGTTGACCAGTCAACCGATGTGAATTGCGTTGGACGCTATGTACGTTTCCACTCATTAGCAAAAACGGGCAATTGCATTCGTATGAAGGAATTCTGCGTATATGGCACTGGTAGAATGACCGAATTAGACACCGAAAAACCTATAATGGTAGATGCTACTTTAGTAAGCGTGGATTCTAAAAATGCCGTTCTATCTGTAGAAGCAAGCGATAATATAGGTATTGCTAAATTCCATATCATAGATGCTATCAATGGTATAGACTTAACGATGCCTGCAGAAAATGGTCAGATCAAACTCACAGGTTTAACAAGTGGAACCACCTATAACTTCATAATCACAGCCATTGACCTCTACGGCAATGTGTCAGAAAATGACAAAGTAATTGAAGTGACCACCACTTCTTATGCCATCGAACCTACAACAGCTGCGCCTATTCCTACATGGCCAGCTGAACTAGTAATGAGTTTGTATAGTGATAGTTATGATTTTGCACCTGCAGAATTTGGCACCTATTACGCTACTTGGTATAATAGACCTGACATGACAAGAAAAACGATTGATGGTAATGAATATTTGCATTACGACTTGTATCGAGATGGTGTAATCGGTTGGGAATTCTCTTCTACCTCCATTATTACCATGGAAAAACTACATATTGATATTTGGTCTTCCATCAACGGCAGTATTGCTATTCGTCCTATCACGACTGGCGGAACAGTTGTTCGCAAGACACTAACATTGGTAGCAGGTCAATGGAACTCCTTTGATATTGATTTATCCGAATTTGGCACACAAGATTGGACTCAGTTGTATCAATTTGGTATCGACCAATATAATGCCGGCGGATTAGTGGGTGATTATATTGCTATTGATAATGTCTATTTCTATAGCAATCCATCCGTTACCACCACAGTGGATGGTTGGGCAACCTTCGCTTTCGCAGAAACCATGCAAGCTCCTGTTGGACTAAAGGTATATAAAGCTGCTTATTCACGCACAGCTAGCGAAGAAATTCTTGCATTGACAGAATTATCCGATGGTATCATTCCTGCTGGTGAAGGAGTGTTAATCTATGGTGCTACAACAACTACATACGGATTTACAACTACCAATGCTACTCCTGCTACCGACATGAGCGATAATGACCTCATCGGTACAACCACACTAACCGATGTATCAGCGCAAAGAGCTACTTTTGATATCTTCTGTCTGCGTCGCACAGAGTTGTTCGGAACAACAGCATTCTGTCTCTACTCTGGACAATATATCCCTGCAGGAAAAGCATACTTGGCACTGCCAAAAATTAATGGACAAGCAGGTGCTCCACGCAATATCCGAATGGTATTCAATACCGCTACAGGCATTGAAAATACAAACGCTAACGAAGTAATCATAGAGAAATACATCCAAGACGGACAAATATTTATCCGTAGAGGAGAGGATATTTACAACATACAAGGTGTGCGCGTGCAATAAGCATGCGTACACAAATGTACCTAAAATAAGGAATATAAAAACATAAAAACAAATACTATGCGCAAAGAATATAATACTCCTATCGTGGAGCTCATTCAATTAACAACAGACGAAAATTTATTACAAGCACCAGGAATCATCCGCCACTCTGGTGGAGGTGGATTTGACGATAAAGACGACATTGCATAACACGACACTCAAACAAAACAAATTATAGTTAACTAAATTTATTTATCATGAAAAAAATTACATTCTTATTTGCACTCCTATGTGCAAGTTTAATGGGATTTGCGCAGGCACCAGTTACGGGCTCTAGCACAGAGAATATGGCAGGTCAGGGCAATCCTTTTACGAATGGCTATGACTATTCATTCTCATCTGAAGGTACAAATGTTACCATTTCTTTCACGGAGAAAGAAGGTTATACCGGTTTAGTAGCCTATTTATGGAATTACACTAACGGGTTTGCGGAAACCGGCATGACAGTTTCCGGTAGCACAGCCACTATTACTTTGACAGGACAAACTCCGGGGGCAACGATACGATTTGCTTGCAAATTTGCTTATGCTGGCGGTATGTCCGTAACTAAAGAATTTACGTACACAATACCTGAAGGTGGCGAAGGCGGTGAAGGTGGTGAAGGCGGTGAAGATCCTGATCCAACTCCTGAACCAGAACCTGGAACTTATACAGCTAATGGGCATACCATTCATCTGGATGCATACTACATTGCAAATGGAGAGAGCAACGACTATACATTAGTTATCACTTCCGAAGAGGCTATGAATGGTCTTGGTGGTAGTTTCTGGTTTGTGAATGGTGTAAGTACAGATATACGCAATAATATGACCATTAGTGATGATAAGAAAACTATCATCTGTAAGGCCACCTCTACCACAAATCCTACTATTCACACTCCTCTCTACATGATGATGCCAGGAGAAGTAAATTTTGGTAATATCACATTGGATTGGGTTGATCGCACACCTATTGCTTCTGAATATTGTAACTACCAAGGTCCTGAAACATTGGGCGATGGCAAATATATCACATTAAGTTGGGAAACCGATGCGGATGGTAATGTAGTTATTACAATGGGTAATGGCACCGGTGCCAGCTCATGCTCTTTCCGTAATGGCGGCTTTGAAAGTCGGAGGCCAAGCGGTCTTAGGAAGACAACCAACCCAGACAACTCCTTGGCTCACAGAACGACATGGCTAC
>JAZNQB010000005.1:0-4663 GCA_045589995.1 Paludibacteraceae bacterium | reverse complement strand
CAAGAGTCAAATTCGATTTGCGATGGCAGCACACGCTGCATGGATTGTAATGAAAAACCCTGTATTAACACGCGTGTACTTGGAACAATGGGAGCGTATGTATCCACGACCATTGTCCGTAGAGGGCGAAGAAGTGTCGCTGTATGGGTATGTGTTTCAAGTAATGTACAAGGTAGCATGATATGCCTTGTACATCATTTATAGCCAATAGCATCTTCCTTCGGAGTTCCTTCGGTCGTCTTTCGGCAGAGATAAACAGGAAACAAGATAGATTCATGTAAGAAATAAAAATAATGAAGTCATATACTAAAGCTCAATTAGCAGATGCGGCGGGTGTAAGCCCCGAGACTTTTCGCCGTTGGCTAAAGACTGATCGTGCTTTTCTGGAGGTTAACCACATTCGTCCCACCACCAAGCTATTTCCACCCAACGTGGTCAAATACTTGTGTGAGAAGTACGCCATCGAGCTCTAAACCCTAAACGGTAGCGGCTTTACCGCATCCACTAAACAGAAAAATGCACTTTTTTGCGAGAAAAGTGCATTTTTCTTCACAAACTGACAAGTTTTAGCAGTTTGATGTAGTAATTTTGCAGCGGATTTCAAAAAAATAAAGGTTTAACTGCTAAAATTTGCGTTTATGGCTACTGCACAAATGTTACAAATACCTTTTCCAGAGTTTTATTACAAAGGAATAATAGCGGAGAAGGAAAATAAAAATCCAATAAACAGTGACGATTTTTTAGTCAAAAATTTGCACATCCAACGAAAAAACATTACCTTTGCAACCGAATTGGATATGCTAAACGAGATTGTGCAAAATACGGAACGCTTCATCGCTTCTATTCCAAAAGAGCAACGAAGAGAATATGGGCAGTTCTTTACTGCTGCTGAATCGGCTATATATATGGCTGACATGTTCAATTTTGACCTCACGAAACCCGAAATGTATATCCTTGATGCAGGTGCTGGCACCGGTCTTCTAACTGCTGCTGTCTTGCAACGACTAGTTAAACTTGAGTATCAAGGTCATTTGCATATCGTTTGTTACGAGACCGATCCAAACGTATTGCCAATCTTGATGAGCAATCTCGATTTGATGAAGACAAAAGCGGATTTCTCTTTTCAGGTTATTGCACAAAACTATCTTACATCACAACCGTTTGAACAATATCCGCATACAAACGCCCTACAATTTGATTATATTATAGGTAATCCTCCATATCTCAAATTGCCCAAAAAAGTTCCTGAAGCATTGATGATGCCTCAAGTTTGCTATGGATCTCCAAACCTGTATTTCCTATTTTGGGCAATGGGTATTTATAACCTAAAAGAGGAAGGCGAGTTAGTGTATATTGTGCCACGCTCTTGGACTTCTGGAGCCTATTTTGAGCGGTTTAGGAAATACCTATTTAAGCATTGCACTATTCAACAAATGCACCTTTTTGTTAGCCGAGACAAGGTATTCAAACAGGAATCTGTCCTACAGGAAACAATGATTATTAAAGTCAAGAAAACAACTGTTTCACCACAAAATATCCTTGTTTCTTCCTCTGCAACAGCTGATTTCAACAACCTGCAACAATACTATGTTCCATATAATACCATTGTTGCGCCAAATCAATATGTTTTCCTTGTGACAAACCAAGAGGAGGCTGAGGTTTTACAGCGTATGAGTAAACTAACACATACACTACCAAATCTTGACCTCAAAATGAAAACAGGCATCATCGTAAACTTTAGAACGCAGGAAGTGTTGCGCAATGAAACACAAGAAGGCGCATATCCACTTTTCTATGCTTCGCACATTCAAAACGGCAGGGTAATATGGCCTGTAGGTAAGCAAGGAGAATATATAGTTACAGACAGAATAGGTTTCCTACAACCCAATGGGAACTATCTCTTGGTCAAACGCTTCACATCCAAAGAAGAAAAAAGGCGATTGCAATGTGGTATGTATCGGCAAAAAGATTATCCGCAATATGCGTATATCAGTACCGATAATAAAATCAATTATATAGCTTGTCAATCACTCTGTGTACTGTATGGCATGTATGCCTTATTAGGTTCTACATTGTATGATCAATATTATAGAATACTCAACGGCTCTACGCAAGTCAATTCTACAGAAGTGAATACGATACCTATGCCAGACAGAAAAACCATAGAAGCCATGGGAAATGAACTCATGACCATGCCTATCAATGAAGATAACTGCAATAAAATTGTAAACAAATGGATAAACTAACAAGAATCAAAAAGCTCCTTAATGTTGTAGGTTTGCCAAAGGCACAACAAGCAGATTTATGTGCTTATGTAATCCTTGCGCTATCCAATATCAAACAACGCACACCATTTGCCAAGGCAACTAACCAATGGATGCGCATCCATGACATCATTACCTTTACCAATAACAACTACAACAAATCGTATGCGGAAAATTCACGAGAGACTTTTCGCAAACAAGCTTTGCACCACTTCCGAACAGCCGCTATAGTTGAAGATAATGGTATGGCGACTAACTCCCCTAATTATCGTTGGCGTATCACAGATGATTTTCTGCCCGTATTGCAAGAAATAGGAAAATGTACTGCAGCACAACAAGCATTTACAACCAATCATAAAAAACTGATTGACATTTATGCATCCAAAAAACAAATGCAAAAAATGCCCGTACTAATCAATGGCAATCAATTTCAATTCAGTGCAGGAAAACACAATCAATTGCAAAAAGCGATTATTGAAGAGTTTGCACCACGATTTGCTCCAAACTCGCAATGCTTGTATGTGGGTGACACAGCCGAAAAAGATCTCTTAAAAGATGAAGCCAAACTACAAGAATTGGGATTCCAAATCACCTTGCACGACAAAATGCCAGATGTAGTTCTGTATAAGGAAGATTCTAATTGGATATATTTCATTGAAGCAGTAACCTCTGTTGGTCCGATGAACCCTAAGCGCATAACAGAGATTAGTCAAATGACGCCCCATGTTACGGCAGGAAAAATCTTTGTAACGGTATTTCTTGATTTCGCCACATACAAGAAGTTTGCGCAAGATATTGCTTGGGAAACAGAAGTTTGGATAGCAGAAATGCCAGACCACATGATACACCTCAATGGTGACAAATTTCTCGGACCAAGATAAATAATTAAGACTTATGCAAAAAGAATGTATCGCTCATATTGAAAGCAATGGAAACGGCTGGTATAGTGTATATTGCGAAGAAGAATTTCCATTTGGATTCTTTGGAGAAGGTGCCACTATTGAGGCTGCTAAACAAGACTTTTTAACAACCTTTGATGCTTTTTGTAATTCCCACATGAAACGCACAGGTGAAAAAGTGTCTGCAATATTTACATTTGAGTTGGATGATTCTGCAATAGAAGAGATGCACAAAATCAATGTAATCATCAAACGAGATGATAATGGCATCTATTTAGCAGAAGCACAGCATCAATATAATGTTGGATTATATGGCACAGGTGCAACAGCTGAAGAAGCATTAGCTGATTTGAAAAAAGTTTGCGAAGAAGCTCGTGAGTTTTGCGCTGAGTTGCCCAATACAGAAGAGTTGACTTTTAATGTAATAGACGAAAACAGTATATAGAAAGGCTCAATGTTCGTTGTATTTCACAACTGTTTTTTCTGACAATCCAAGCCGTAGGTTGAGCCGCCTACGGCTTTTTCATCTCTAATCCCCTCCGAATCTACTTTATTCTACTTTATCCCTGCTCAAACCCACACAAGCCCACAACGCTGTGTGGGTTTGTTGTATCTTTGTATCGTTTTTCAGAAATAGCGCGCATTTCTAAGAATAAAACAACCTAAACTTTAACTATTTATTCTATGTCAAAAATCAAATTGGAAGCACCTTTCCGTCAGTTCCGAGGAAAGATCTGCAAACACTCAGACATCATCTACAAAGAGATGTACGGAACACAATTCACTTCACAAGTATGTAACCCTTACACAGGAGAACCTTCTGCGGCACAAACTACACAACGCGAACGCTTTAAACAAGCTAAAGCCAATGTGGCAGCATTGAGCCCAGAAGAAGTGGCTGCCTACAAAGAGGCGTTCAAAAAGTATCCTGGTAAGTACAAAACTCTCAGCGGCTATATGCTGGCAAAAGAGATGGCGAAGCTGGTGTAAGCCAGATTCTGTTTAGAGGACGCTTCGCCTATAGGACGCCCTGCGGGCTATAGGACGCGCCAAAGGCGCTATAGGCGAGAGGCGGGGATTTTTAGTGATGAACTATGAGTGATAAGTGAGCCTCTAACCTTTAACCTCTAACCTAAAAACAAACATTAATTCATTAACCCTAAACCCTAACACAAATGGCAAAAGTAGAATACGCATTTCCTGTGGACAAGGTCCACGGACGCATCAGCAAACAACACAAAGTAGGCTTTGCACACCGCAAGGCAAGTAAACGCAACTACACCACCGTCTATGGTGTTCGCTCAACCCCTGTGAGCGCAACCGAAACGGCGGCACGCCTCAAGTTCGCAACTTGCTGCGCAAACACCCGAACCCGAATGAAAGACCCAGTGCAATTGGCTGTTGATCAAGCAGCTTTCGCAGCACAGAAGAAGTACCCTACCCTGTACGGATACGTCTTCTCGCAAGAATGGGCATTGCTCTAAGAGTGGTGTTGTGTGG
>JAZNQB010000004.1:0-2846 GCA_045589995.1 Paludibacteraceae bacterium | reverse complement strand
CACAATGTGCACTGCTATGTTCGCTGCTATCGGCGTGGACATGCAAGCACACATGGGAACAAAAGAGGCACAAGAGGCCTATAATACATATATTAACAAACAATCTGCCTATTATACAGGCACATACAGTTACTCTAACCTGAGCGCATTGAGTGGCAACGATTTATTCGGTGCCCTCAATACACTCATGGGCAATACCAGTCGTATTGGTAATAGCAGTTTTAGTTACAACTCACTCCGTGACCAGTATAAGAATGTGGATAAGGACCTTAACCGCAGCGGATATATCATCGGCTATTACAATGGTGCCTCCTTTAGCGGAGTATGGGATAGCGGCAAAACTTGGAATAGAGAGCATACATGGCCGCAGTCCAAAGGTGCAGATAAGGGCATTCCTATGGGGCACGATATGCAGTCGGTGCGCCCTACGCATACATCGGTCAATAGTTCGCGCGGCAATGATGCCTATGGCGAGTCGGGGGCTTACTATGACCCGGATGAAGTGTCTATCTCCAATTCTTATTACAAGAGTACTAACATGGGTTCCTACCGCGGTGACGCAGCGCGGGTTATCTTGTACGATTATGTAGTCTATGGCGAGGCTGGTGGTCACAAGAATAAATTGTATAACGGCAATGCACAACTCCTTAGTAAGTTCGGTTCTGCTGGTGTGTTTGAGTCTGCTGCGGTGCTACTCAAATGGCATATGCATGATCCCGTCTCACTCACAGAGATGGTGCGTAACGATGGTGCGCAGACTTATCAAGGCAACCGAAACCCATTCATCGATTATCCGGAGTTAGCCATCCAAGTGCTCAAGAACGCCAGTGGCGTCAAGACTTATACTGTCACCACCACGGGTACTTCTATGTGGCCTAACTACACCCTGACACTCAATAGCGGATTTGTGGCATACTTAGGCACCCCAAGCAATAGACCACAGCAAGTGACCGTCACAGGCGCTACCTATACCTATGATAGTACCACAGGACGACTCATCATCAAGAGTGTCACAGGAGCAGTCTCTATCACTACTACCAGTACGGGAGTGGAGAACATAGAAACAGCACCAATCAACTACAAAACAATCTATAACGGACAAGTAGTCATCATCCGTGATGGCAAGATGTACAATATAATGGGCGTGACCATTGAGTAAATGGCCACTACTGCTTCTTGTATGTCAATGCTATTTATCTGTGCTGCTCGCGGAGCAGGTCGTTCACTGTCTTCACTGGATTGAAAGTGGAGATAGGCACTTCTACAAAAATGGTATTCCACTTGGCCATCGCACCATTCCATAAGCCCGGCAACTCAAGTGCTAATAGTTCTTTGCCGTCTTTAGACTTATTGGAGATAAAGCCTGTTAGCGGATCTACAAAATCGGGTAAGTGGAATGGTTTGCCTTCATAGTCGCGTATCGCGCACACAAGGTCCACCGGATTGAAGTGTGTGGCTTGCGCCATGAGTGCTGGGTCGCTAATCTGTGTGGACTCTAATATTTGATGGGTGATAGTGCCGTCTGCTTCGCGAACAAGAAAAGGTCCGCCTCCGGGTTCGCCGGTGTTCTTCACTACGCCGCATACACGGATAGGACGATTGAGCAGCGCGCGCTCATCATCACTTAGGTTAGGGTTCTGCAATGCTTCAAAAACACGCTTCTGCTCAGTAACCAATACGCCGGCAAGAATCTGCTTGTAGCGAATAGTGTCTTTCTTGAGCCTATCAGGTACCACATTATCAATATTCTTGATAAATACAATATCCGCATTCTGATTATTGAGGTTCTCAATGAGTGCGCCGTGTCCGCCCGGACGGAAAAGTAATTTACCTTCTTTGGTGCGGAAAGGTGTACCATCTGGATTAGCAGCGAGTGTGTCTGTGCTTGCCAACTGCTCGCTGAAAGTGATGTCATAACGCACATTATACTTGTCCTCAAAACGCTTGAGATTGTCAGCTATATGCTGACGGAAGAGTGGCAGATGGTCGTGCGAGACAGTGAAATGCAAATACACAGTCTGTCTTTCGCCCTCTTGGGTTGGAGCTACACAGTATTGTGCGCCCTCCACCATATGCTCCAAAGCTGGCGTGCGAGCACCCTCACGGTAGGAATGGAAAAGCAACAAGCCTTTGGGTAACTCTCCATAATGCATGTCTTCCAATAAATAACGCACTGCTTCCTGACCCTCTTTGTCTGCCAAATGAGAACCGAAGGCAAAACTGTCTTTGTTGGCCAAAAACTCCTGAATAAAAGGCGTCTCTACACCGTCCTCCATGTATTGGAACAAATCCTTAAACATGCGGCTGGCAGCACCGGAGGCAGGAACAAATTTTAGAACCGTGTGCCCCTCAGCCAAATAATTCTGCCAAGCAGTTATATACTGCTCTTGCTCGGCACGCTTGGGGGCAAGGATGCCTTGTTTAACAGCGGCTGGAGCCACAATGTCTAATTCAGGGAAGCCCTCACGGAAATGGGTTAACTGCTCTTCTGCTTTCTCCACGGAAATGCCATGTGAACGCAACTGATCAAGGTCTTGTGCGGAAAAAATATTCATGGTAGCAAGTGTTAAATGTAAATTCTGCCGCAAAGATACAAATAATTTTGTATATATCAAAATAATTTTGTAATTTTGCAGCGATAATAAGAATAACTTATACCTTTTATGGTTCTAATAGCAGACAGCGGCAGCACCAAGGTGCATTGGTGCTTAGTAACCGCCACAGGTCAGTGCACCGATATCTTTACGGATGGCATCAATCCACTCTTCCAGACTTGCGATGCCATGCGTAATAGTATTTGCAATCAATTATTGCCTAAGTCGGGGGCCAAGCGGTCTTAGGAAGAC
>JAZNQB010000003.1:0-32197 GCA_045589995.1 Paludibacteraceae bacterium | reverse complement strand
CCATACTCATTCAAGGCACAGGTAGCATTATCTATTCTTATCTGCTTCACACTATTAGCCCACAGGGGTAAATGTAACTGAAACTGATAATGATTAGCGTATTGTTCTCCTTGCACGAAAGCATCTATTTGCTCTGCCTTTACATCTAATACCACTCCCAACAATGTGTCTTTCTCCACTCCTGCCAGAGTGATGGATGTATGATGTAAGGAGGCGGCTATTTGATTCTTATCATCCCTATACGATACACTTCGGGCATGAATAGTCATGTCCTCGTCCCACCCGATAGACTCAATTCGCCAACCTGTCGTGGTATCTTCCACTATTTCAGTAGTATCACTCAATGCTATGACATCATAGTTGGTCCTACCATCGGCTGATACATACACATTCGCTGTGACACCTTCTATGGAAAGTTGCTTAATAAATATATCTCCGCGAATGGCGTCGAAGGGTTGCACCGCTACCACCATCCTCTCTACTGCCGCCAAGGTATCAGGTGATACGCTATCAATAGGATGAATAAGCGACACTTCGTGTATCTCTACTCCCAAATAAGGGAAAGTGGAGAATAGAGTAAGTTCCACCTCTCCTATTTCATGCTCGCAAGTAACAAACTCTGCCGCCACTTGCCGAACGATAGGTGTTAGGCGTTCAGGTGTGAAGATGAGATAACAAGCGATGGAGATAACAACCATCACTGTCAACACCACACTCAGTAGCGTCCATGCTATGACCTTCAGGGCTTTTCTCATTTTGCGCTTACTACCTTATTGAAATAGTACTTGAAGGCAGGATATTCTTTTTCATAATACTCTAATCGTGTATCGGTCAGTACAGAAACCACATACACTTTGGGTATCTCTGCTCCGCCGTTATCCATGAGATGTATCTCGGTTAACTGTCCATTCGTTTCGAATAGGTACTTGAACCACCCATTACCCTGAGGCAATAAGTCCTCCTCATGAATATCCTCCGCCTCATCCCATTCGCGACCATAGAGATACCCCACCTCATCTGACTGCTCGGTGGTGAAACGCACATAATGCTGTGTGTTGTCTTCTTGCCATAAACCTTGTAATGCACTTAACTGGAAAGTAGGTTCTTCACCTCCATTTCCCCAACCAATACAAGAAGTAAAAGCACAAGCAAGGATAGATAAGATAAAGATAATATGTTTTTTCATTATTTATGCTTTTTGTATGGTAATATGTAATTTATACCCATCCATATCCAACTCGTGCTCCAAGTTCTGCTCATTCGCCAAAGTAATAGATGTAGCCAACACTTGCGATTGGATATACTCTCCACAATGCAGCACAGCATTATGTATCTGCTCTGCATCTTCGAGCACAATAGTGATACGATCGGTAATCTCAAGTCCTGACTGCTTGCGTAAGTTCTGGATACGGTTCACCAACTCGCGCGCGATACCTTCTTCTATCAACGCGTCTGTCAATTCGATATCGAGTGCGATAGTGAGAATGCCATTATTGCTTACTAACCATCCAGGCATGTCTTCGGTGATAATCTCCACATCTTCTGCTGTCAAAGAGTAACCGCATAGTTCAAAGGTTCCAGTGGTTTCAAAAGCAGCGATATCTTCTTGGCTCATTTGCGCAATAGCCGCAGCGAGCTGCTTCATCATACCACCTACTTTCTTACCCAATACTTTGAACTGTGGTTTAATTTTCTTCACCAATTGTACCTCTGACTGCTCTGCAGGCACGATAACGAGTTCCTTGATATTCACCTCACTCTTAATCAGTTCTGCCACTTGCAGCAATGCCTCATTCGTATCTGCATCTGGCGTAGGTATAACGGCTTTCTGCAGCGGTTGACGCACATTCTTCTCTGCACGCTTACGCAAACTAAGTATCATTGATGTAGCTTGTTGTGCAAGGAACATAGAGCGCTCCAAGGTGCTGTCTATCAGTGCTTCGTTCGCTACTGGCCATTGACTGAGATGTACGGTCTCTCCTGTCAGGTCGCGATAAATACGGTCTGCAAAGAAAGGAGCGTTCGGTGCCATCAGTTGGGCTACAGTCTTGAGGCAAGTATACAAAGTATAATAAGCGGCTTTCTTATCATCATCCATCTCGCCACCCCAGAAACGCTTACGATTGAGACGCACATACCAGTTAGACAAGTCATCTTGCACGAAATCAGAGATAGCACGACCTGCTTTCGTAGGTTCGTATGCCTCATATGCCTCACTCACCTCTTTCACAAGCGAATTCAATTTGCTCAACACCCAGTTATCAATCTCTTGCAAATCTTGACTCTTGACTCCTTGCTCTGGATTCCATCCATCCACATTCGCATAGAGGGCAAAGAAACCATAGGTGTTATACAATGTGCCAAAGAACTTACGGCGCACTTCGTCCACGCCTTCCGGGTCGAACTTCAAGTTCTCCCATGGACTGGAGTTGGTAAGCATATACCAGCGTACGGGGTCTGCACCGTATTTATCCAATGCGCCGAATGGGTCCACGGCATTACCTAAACGCTTGGACATCTTATTTCCATTCTTATCGAGCACCAAACCATTGGAAATCACATTCTTGTATGCCACTGTTCCCTCTATCATTGTATGGATGGCATGGAGTGTGAAGAACCATCCGCGGGTTTGATCCACACCCTCGGAGATAAAGTCCGCTGTGCGTGGCAACTCAGTATTCTCAAATGGGTAGTGGTTTTGCGCATATGGCATCGCGCCAGAGTCGAACCATACATCGATAAGGTCCAACTCGCGCTTCATTGGTTGCCCACTGGGTGAAACCAATACGATATTATCCACATAAGGGCGGTGTAGGTCAATAATAGATGGGTCGTAGTTCTCCTTGCTATAGTCACCCACCTTATGGTTAGGCCATGGATTAGCCTCCATGAATCCAGCTGCTACGGATTTGTCTATCTCTGCAAAGAGTTCGGCTATCGAACCGATACAAATCTCCTCTTTACCATCTTCCGTACGCCAGATAGGGAGTGGTGTACCCCAATAACGGCTACGACTGAGGTTCCAATCATTGAGGTTCTCCAACCATTTACCGAAACGACCTGTACCTGTGGACTCTGGTTGCCAATTGATAGTCTTATTGAGTTCCATCATCTGCTCGCGTGCTTGGGTAGAGCGGATGAACCATGAGTCTAAAGGATAGTAAAGCACAGGTTTGTCAGTACGCCAGCAGTGTGGATAAGTATGCACATGCTTCTCGCTCTTGAGCAAACGACCATCGCTTTTCATCTCCAAACAAAGATGTAAGTCTAATGTCTCTGCTTTGCTGGCTGCTGCCTCATCGTAACGACCTTCTACGGTGAATTGCGGATCGAAGGCATTCTTCACAAAACGACCGGCATAACGGCTGTACCACTCATCATTCATATTTGCAGCGTACCATGCTTCATCTAAGTCCTCCACTGCCCAGTACTTACCAGTGAAATCCACCATAGGACGCAAACCATGATTCTTGGTATGCATGTACATGCCTGGGATAGAAGCAGCGTCCGCCACTTTCTTATCATCCGCACCGAAAGTAGGAGCGATATGCACGATACCCGTACCATCTTCGGTTGTCACATAATCACCAGGAATAACGCGGTAAGCGTTCTCAAAACCATTGGTATATTGTCCTTGTTCACTGAGCACAGGGAAGAGTGGTTCATACGCCATACCCACCAAATCGGTACCTTTGTAATGTGCAATGATTTGTGGTTCATTCACCTGTCCCTCTTCATTCACGCCACATAACTCTTTCTGATAAGCAGAGAGACGCGCCTCTGCCAATATAACATGCTCGCCTGCAGGAGTTTCCACCTCTACATAGTCAATCTTTGGCCCCACACAGAGTGCTGTGTTAGATGGCAATGTCCAAGGGGTAGTGGTCCATGCGATGATAAACCTATTGTCTGCTCCTTTGACTTTGAATCGTGCGGTGCAAGTAAGGTCCTTCACATCGCGGTAGCAACCTGGTTGATTCAACTCATGGCTACTCAATCCTGTACCTGCCGCCGGGGAGTAAGGTTGGATAGTATATCCTTTGTATAGATAACCTTTCTTATAGAGCTCTTTGAGCAACCACCAAAGGGTTTCTATGAACTTATTATCATACGTGATATAAGGATTATCAAGGTCCACCCAATAACCCATCTGCTTGGTGAGTGCTGTCCATTCCGCCGTGTATTTCATCACTTCCTGACGACAAGCGGCATTATACGCATCTACGCTAATCTTTTTGCCAATATCTTCTTTGGTGATACCAAGCATTTTCTCCACACCCAACTCTACTGGCAGTCCATGGGTGTCCCATCCTGCTTTGCGGCGTACCTGATAACCTTGCATCGTCTTGAAACGACAGAATGTATCTTTGATAGTCCGCGCCATTACATGGTGAATACCCGGCATACCATTGGCAGAAGGAGGTCCCTCAAAGAAGAGGAACTGTGGATGTCCTTCACGCGTAGTGATAGACTGCTCAAATAAGTTTTCTTTTTCCCATTGAGCGAGCAGTTCTTTGCTCAACTCAGGTAAATCTAATCGTTTATATTCGTTGAATTTTTTCATTTTATATTTTAGAATTTAGATTACACATTTTATTCTTCGCTCATCACTTCTCCTGCTACCATTCGCAAGAAGGGTTCCGGCAATGCCAATCTATTTGGTCCACAACTACCTCCGTATGGATTACGCAGGAATTGTCCGTTCTCCTCTTTGCGCTCTTGTCCATCCAGATATTTAGTCATGAGGTAGATGAAGAGTTGCTGCCAGTCTGCCACCACATTTGTTGCTTGTGAGCATGAGTAATCAGTAAGGAACTCATGTGCTTCGTCATCGTTCAATGCTGCCGCTTGTGCATCTACTCCGGCTATCTGTGTATTGAATTTATCGTCCCATACTTGCTGTAATTCTTGGATATGTGGGTACATACGGCTGTACTTGGTGTATGCCCAGTTGGCTACGAGATTAAAGGTCCACCATGCTGATGTAGGCGAGAAAGTATAACTATCTCCATTTCCCTGTGCAAAGCACTCCGGCACACGCTTTATACAACTGAACATCGGTACATAACAGCTACAAGCAGCATCGTCCACACCGAACCAGAAAATACCATTTTTGTTGTTCGCTCTCATTTGTGCCACGAAGGACCAAGCTGTCTGTTGTGTAGCAATAGGACGGGCGTACCAATGTTGGATGGAGTCTAATTGGAATCCAAGCCCTCCGTATCGTAGTTTGCTATTCCATGGGCCTGCATCCACGCCCTTTGTAATATCAATAGGTGTACCCTTATATTCGTCACGCATAGCCTCTTTGAGGTCCTGAACCGACACTTTGCGGTTAGGTACTATCCATAATGGCATATGCTCGCCCGCGTCCTGTCCTTCTGTAGCTTTGTATGTGTGCCCTATTGCGAAATCGTAATATTGGTCCATTTGGTTGCTAAAGCGGCGGAAGAAAGACCACACTCGTGCTTCGCATACAAACAGCCCACTGAAGTCAAAGGGACAATAAGCAGCTTGATAACTGAAGTCTTTGTCTGCTCCTGTAAAATAGCCCTTTTCTCGCGCAAAAGAAATTAAATCTTTGCTATACATCCAATCCCCATTGCATACACAATTGAGTTCTTTCTGCAAGCGTTTCTGCTCTTTAGTCAGTTTGGCTTTTCCCTGTGGTATAGTGGTGATACGCGCTTGGTTGGCATGTGCACAAATGGCGTTATCCGGAATACGAACTGCCACCCACAATGCACCTTTCTGTCCTTTGCCGCGACCGATGAGGTCCATGAGCCATACTTCATTAGGGTCTGCTATAGAGAATGACTCTCCGCTGGATGCATATCCGTAGGTATTCACTAATTTGATTATACACTCGATAGCCTCTCGTGCTGTCTTGCAGCGCTCGAGTGTGATGTAGATGAGTGAACCGTAATCGATACCTATTGTATCTTCCAGTTCCGGGCGTCCACCCCAAGTGGTCTCACCGATAGCGAGTTGATGCTCGTTCATATTACCCACTACAGAATAGGTATGTGCAGACTGAGGAATGAAACATTGTGGGCGACCTGTATCCCAATCTTTTACTTCGCGCATATCTCCCTCTTTCCAGTCAGCGGAAGGCACAAAATGCAGATAACCATACATGCCATAGGAGTCGGCGGCATAGGAGATCATCGTGCTGCCGTCGTTAGACGCATCTTTTCCTACGAGGAAGTTTGTACATGCGTAGATGGTAGTAGAGGAAGTAAGTAGTAGAACTAATGTTAGCCCTAATAATTGTAGATTTTTCATTTCTTATTTCGTTTGAGTGTTTTTTTAATAGCTATTTCGTATGCTTTGCGGTAGTATTTGAAGAATTGTTTCCATTGTGCTTTCTTCGCTATTACAGCGGCTGCTTTATGTGTTTTTTCTTGCTCTTCTGGCGGCAATTGTGCCCATTGGAAGAGTTTATTGGCAATGCTATTCGCCACTTCATCGTAGTTAGCGTCCGTACGTCGTATGACAGTCACAGGCGCAAAGGTCGTATTATCTTTGTCGCGGCTGTTCTGGTCTGCCCATATACCAAAACCAGCGAGGGTGGTGGTGATAGTAGGTACATGGAACGCCACAGACTCCAATGGTGTGTATCCCCATGGTTCGTAATAAGAGGGGAATACTGTTATATCCATACCGATGAGTAAATCGTAGTAAGTCATTCCAAAGAGCGGATCATGTCCATCCAAATAGTAGGGTACAAACACGATGCTCACATTACCATTACGGACGAATGGTCTATCAAGGTAAGGAATCGTCACAAAAGCCACGAAATGCTTTTTTTGTCCTGCATGATACACTTGTTGTGCCAACCGGTCGAGTGCGGTAAGAAAGACATCTATACCTTTGTTCTTCCACTCTTGTCGTCCTGCTATGCAGAGCAATGTAGCATCTTCTGGCACCACACCTCCTAACTGCTGTCCAGCCACTCGTCTTAATGCTTCTCGTGCTGCTTTGCGTCGTGTAGCGAAAGCCTTGCCTTTGGGGACAAAATCGGGTTCAAAGCCATTCGGCGTCACTATATCCACAGGTTTATCTAAGAGTTGCGCACACTCGCGTGCTGTGAGGTCGCTCACTGTAGTGAAGCAGTCTGCCCAATGGGCTGCTTGTTTCTCCACTGAGTGCTTGCTAACCATGTTGAGTTCGGCTGCCATCTGGTCACCGTTATACCCTTCGAAATAGTCGTATAGAGGTTTACCATTCCCTGCTATCGAACGACCTATACCCGTCGCATGTGTTGTGAAAAGGGTAGCTATCTCTGGACAATAATCTCTGAGATAGAAGATAGTGAATGCTGTCTGCCACTCATTCGCATGCATACATACGGCCGAATTCTGCCCGCTGACTGCTGCTAACCATTGATAGAGGTTTTCCATTACCACCCCCGCTGCATACCCAAAGAGGCATGACTCGTCATAGTCGCCATAAGCGGCATGGCTCTGCACTTGGAACTTATCCCACGCCCATGCGTAAATAGCGTCCTTGCGCGCCCACATAGCATCCGCGCGTAAAAGGATAGCGATAGGATTACCCGGCACAGCCCAACGACCAACACGAATAGGAATATGCAATCCCTCGTACTCCACTACACCTGTATTCCAATCCGCAAAAATAGTCTTATCTTCGCGAAACCATATATCGCTGTGCGTGCCAAAGTCCGGTCCGAAGAAAATCACTTTATCGGGGTGCTCTGCTTGCATGCTCGCAGCACGCGTACTGAGCACCGCATAGATACCGCCCACTTTGTTGCACACTTCCCAACTGGTTTCGAAAATATAATCAGGTTGTATCATTGTATGTTTTTATTTCGCATTTATGTCCATTGTCATTTTAGTCACGCTTGTTTGTTCATTAAGCATGACAGGTGTGCTAACAAACTGGTTATTATCCGATCCGATGAGCGGCATATACCAGATTCCTTTCCCGTTTGCCCAGTAGAGACGATTATCTATCTTATCCACCGTCATAGCGGTACAAGGCGCCTTATCTATCTGCACTTGCCGTGATCCATCTAACGCTGCCACCCACAGCCCGTTAGCTCGGTAGTATATTTTTCTATCTGTGATGCTAAAACCCTCTATTCCCGGGAAGCGTGTTTTGAGTTCACTCAGAGTGATGAGTTGTCCGTTATATGTCTGCGCGGTGTCTTGAGCCGCATTGAGTATTTCTGTAGCAGTCTCATCCACTTTATACTGCTCTGCGCGAGCGCCGAAGATACGCTGTCTGTAGTCAGCCTCGGCGGTACGGAAGAGTACGGAATGGGTTGGGCGGTCCAGCACTATGAAAGTGCGCTCTATGTGAATGGTATCTCCGTTCAGTATCATATCCAATCCGATTGGTGCTTTCTCCATCGGTTGTGTAAAATAGGCAGTGAGCTGTTCTTTCCAGCCGTTCTCCGGACTGACAACTTGGATATAAGGTGTATTGAGCGGGAAGAGCCATGTGTACTCCACATCGTATTTGTATGGATTATACATATTCGCTGTGAAGGTGTAGTCTTGATAGATATAGAATACGCTGTCATTCGCCACAAAAGTGGGCACTGTATCATAGACGGTTACCTTTTGTGTATCCGTCCACGAATTCTTGCCGTCCACCTTGAGAATAACGACATAAGTGCCCGGCTGCTTATAAGTATGGGATGGGGATTTGATAGTAGATGTAATACCATCGCCGAAATTCCACTCCCACTCTTCGCCAGCAGAAGAGAGGTTGTTAAAGCGCACGGGTTGGCCTGCCCTCGGTTCGGTAGGCGTATAGGTAAACTTCACTTCATTATGCTTGCATGCTACAATCGCTACGCAAGCCATCAATAATATGTAAAATCGTTTCATAATCATTGTTAATATCTATCCAGTGTATTTGTGTATCTCGTCTAAACCAAGTCAACTGACGCTTGGCATAATGACGACTATTCTGTTGTATCAATTCGATGGCTCTATCCAAGTCATATTCGCCATCCATGTATGCAAATAGCTCTCTATATCCTACCGTCTGCAAACTATTAAGATGGCGCAGCGCATAGACGCTCTCTGCCTCTTGGAGCAGTCCGTCGCTCATCATCTGCGCCACGCGTTCGTTGATGCGCGCGTACAACTCAACTCGCGGGCGATTAAGTCCCACTTTGACGATACGGAATGGTCGCTCTTTGCGTGTCTGTGTTCGGAGGGACGAATAGGTTTTTCCTGTCGCCATGCATAGTTCGACGCAATGCGCCAAGCGGGCAGGGTTGTGCTTATCCACTATCTCCCAATAATCTGGGTCTAAGCGCTGTACTTCTTGCTGCAGCCAGTCCAATCCACACTTATTGTATTGCTCTTTCACCTGCGCGCGTATGGCTTCGGGCACGGAAGGCAGGTCATCCAATCCTTTGCATATGGCGTCGGCGTATAGCATAGAGCCGCCTGTCATGACAAGCGTATCGTGTGTCTGAAAGAGCTGTTCGATGAGCGTTATCGCATCACGCTCGTACTGCCCGGCACTATAATCATCCCTCACCGACCTCTCGGCTATAAAATAGTGCTTTACTCGTGCTAACTCAGTGGTAGTGGGCGCGGCTGTACCAATAGGTATCTCACGAAAGACCTGCCGGCTATCACAACTCAGTATAGGACAGCCGTAGCGCTCCGCCACTCGCAACGAGAGTTCAGTCTTGCCTACTCCCGTTGGACCCACTATCAGCAGCAATGTTTTAGGCATCTACATTAAAACATCGTTCCGTCGTCGAAGGACAAGTCTTGGAAGCCCTCCATATCTATATCTCCGAGGTCCAGTTCATCCACGAACTCATCATCCAATCCCCACGAACCGCTTGCAGCGGCAGCTACTATGGGGTCCTCTGCTTTTATCTGCTTAGGCGCTTTACCTCGACTCTCCACACATTCTACACCATTCATAGCGCCTGGCATTATTTCTTTCAGGCTACCGAAGAAATAGCGTTCGAACATAGGGTCAAAGACATAGATCAACCGTTGACCTTGCTCTTCTATCAAGTCTGAGAGGCGGGTCTCGTTCATGACCATATTGTCATATTCGAAGTTAGAGTCCATTTCAATCAGTGTAACTTCTTGTTCTTTCTCCCAGCTATCATTGCAGAGGAAGAATGAGGTCATCTGGTCATCGGGGTAATTCACACTCTTCAAAATAGCTTCGTGCAACTCTAAGAAAGTGGCGTCTGCATCCGCTTCGAATACGCGGCGGAAATTCTGATCCCCTTCCTCACAAGAAAAAGTAAATTTGTAAATCATATAAGGCTTGTTTATGTTGTTTTATTCTTTGTTTTCAAAAACGGGCGCAAATTTACTACTTTTTTCTGACATATGCAAGCGCGTGAGCGTTTTTGTACAAAAAAGCACCCGTTCAAGTCTGACTTTTGGAATTTTAATTTTCTATTATTCTGTATTTTTGGGCTTATTACTAATAGAAAGTATATATACTTTAGTATATATAGTATAAAGCGTGAAAATGCGCTTTTGGAGGTATTATCTTATGGTTATCCTATGGTTATGTTATGGTTATCCTATGGTATTACCTGCTAATGACCCTATAGAAGGCTAAAAACAGATAAAAAAAACACATAGAAATTGCATCAGCGATTTACGAGGTTTGTACGAGGTTTTAACGAGTTAATTTCGGATTATTGACCTATATTTTCGTTATTTTGCTCACTACACGTCTCACCGCCTTGTCAAGGATCTATAATAAGCATCTTGATTTTTTTGTTGGCAATGCCACGACAAATTACACACAAAAACGCGCGTACGCTTGTGTATATCAAAAAAAAGTATTACCTTTGCGCCCGATTTGACTTACGCGAGTATGTGCGCACCGAAACGCGCACTCGCAATACAATAATTTAAACACTATTTTTATGATTACTTGGGAATATAGAAACCCTATTTAGACTGTTTAGCCAAATGCAGAAAAACAACTTTATCATTGAGGTGAACCATCTGTCGAAAAAGTTCGAGGATGGTAAATACGCACTTAACGATGTGAGTCTTCAAGTGCAAAAAGGAGAATTTGTTACTATTCTCGGACCGTCCGGGTGCGGAAAGACTACTCTTCTACGATGTATCGCAGGTTTTCAAGTAGCCAGCGAAGGCGATATCCTCCTAAAAGGCAAAGATGTGACGCTTACGCCACCGCATAAGAGACCGGTTAATACCGTTTTTCAAAAGTATGCACTTTTCCCACATCTCAATGTATTCAATAATGTAGCATTTGGGCTTAAATTGAAGAAAGTAGATCCCAAGACTATCGCCAAGAAAGTGCGCCAAGCGCTTAAGATGGCGAACCTAACCGGTTATGAGGAGCGCGAGGTAGATACGCTCTCAGGCGGTCAACAACAGCGCGTTGCCATCGCTCGGGCGATTGTGAATAATCCGGAGGTATTGCTGCTTGACGAACCTCTCTCCGCTCTTGACCTTAAGATGCGCCATGACATGCAGATTGAACTCAAAGAGCTGCATGAGAAACTCGGCATCACTTTTATCTATGTGACCCACGACCAAGAAGAGGCGCTCACGCTCAGTGACCGCGTTGTGGTGATGAACGAGGGTAAGATTCAACAAATTGGTTCTCCTACAGATATATACAATGAGCCACAGAACTGCTTCGTAGCGGACTTCATTGGAGAGAGTAATATTCTCGACGGCACGATGATTAAAGACCGCAAAGTGGAGTTCTGCGGCGAGGTATTTAACTGCATAGACGAGGGTTTTGGTGAGAACAACCCTGTTGATGTGGTCATTCGTCCAGAAGATATTTATATTTGGTACAGAGTACCGAGTACAAAGCACGGAGTACAGAGTACGGAGCAGGAAGATATTGACCCGGATGATCGTATTCCTAAAGGACGATTTACGAAGTTATACGGCGAAGTGCAGAGTTGCATCTTCAAGGGCGTGCATTACGAGATGCGCGTGCTCACTGCCGATGGGTATGAGTTCCTTGTGCAAGACTATCATGAGTTCTTACCCGGGTGCGAAGTGGGTATGCTGGTCAAACCCGAAGACATACAGATCATGCACAAAGAGCGCTACATGTATAATATCTTGGATGGCGAGATAACCAAGAACGGCAAGGTGCGTTTCTTGGATGCTGAATGGGAAGTGACTCAGAAGCAGATAGCGTCCTTCCAACCAGGTGACAAAGTGCAAGTCAAGGTGCCATTCAAAGCAGTGGACTTACAGGACTACGAAGAAGAAGGCACTTTATCGGGTGAAGTACACTTTATTCTGTTTAAGGGCGACCACTACCACCTCACCATCCGCACCGACGAGGGATATGATATTTATGTAGATACGAATGAAGTATGGGACGATGGTGACCGAGTAGGCATCGTTATTCCAAAGAATGCTATTCTTTTGGAGGAGCCAGGAAATGAATAAACTTCTTCAAATAGTTTCTTCGCGTCGCACTTGGGCATGGCCCTATGTGCTCTTCATGCTGCTCTTCGTACTGCTTCCGCTCGTATTAGTGGCTGTATATGCTTTCACAGACATAGACGGCAGTTTTACATTGCATAATTTTGTGAAGTTCTTCAGCCATAGCGAAGCTATCAGCACCTTCCTTTACTCGTTGATGATAGCCGTATTCAACACGCTCATATGCTTATTGATAGGTTACCCGGCAGCATATATCATGGCGATGGCAGACTTCCGCACGCCCAAGGTGATGGCGATGCTCTTCATTCTACCGATGTGGATCAATTTTCTGCTGCGCACTATCGCTACGGTGGAATTATTTAATATGTTCGGTTTGCCATTAGGCGAAGGCGCATTGCTCTTTGGCTTATGCTACGACTATCTGCCTTTCATGATTTACCCTATCTATAACACGCTCCTCAAAATGGACAACTCGCTTGTAGAGGCAGCGCAAGACCTCGGAGCGAATAAATGGACTTGTTTTTGGAAAGTCATCGTACCGCTCTCCATGCCGGGTGTCTATAGCGGTATAGTGATGGTTTTCATGCCTACTGTCAGCACTTTCGCGATTGCCGAACTGCTCACACGCAATAACATCAAATTATTCGGTTCGCTCATACAAGATTATATCACCACTACCGACCTTCTCAACTACGGTGCAGTCTTGTCATTAGTGCTCTTAGTCATCATCGGCATCACCTCATTCTTCGGCGATAACGATACTGCAGGCGCAGAGAAAGGAGGATTGGTATGAGGAAATACAGCATTATACTCTTTTTGATGCTCGCTCTCGGTGCGTCCGCGCAGTCGAACATCCACCACGACTTGCGTGTCGCCGCGACTGCAACGAATGCCCTATTAGATACTTTCCCAGACACATATGCGTCAGAGAAAATCAATATCTCTCTTCGCAATGGCGAATATGCGCTATTAGAAAACCATAGTGCGTTAGACACTTTCGATATTCTCTTTGCACATATGTATTATCCCCAAGCCGCAGCGTGGGGAGATAGCATTTATTCCTACACCGACACAGAAGGTTGTCATTGGACCATATGGCAGAATAACAAAGCGATTAAAAACCGCTCTCAGCGTGTCTTGGTGAGCAATGCCCAAGAGGCGATGCTTATGTATGTCACTATCCATACACAACAAGAGTCGCGTGTGGTGGCATGGTTAGGATGGGTAATGGCTGCGTTACTACTCATCGCAGGTTTTGTCTATGCCCTCTTTACATGGCGTGCACGAAAAGCCGAGAAGGATTTACCTTCTGTGGAGCAAGAGCGTTTACGCAGAAAAAGAAACGATAACAAACGGCATTATGGTTCCCAACTATACCTATGGTTGCTGCTCCTTGTGCTATACGCTCCTATCGCCCTCATTGCTGTTTTCTCATTCACCGAAAGCAAGGTATTGGGCAATTGGACCGGTTTCTCTTTTGACCTCTATCTCAATCTTTTCTCCGGCAAAGCAGACGCCGGGCTTAATAGCGCCATCATCTATACACTCCTCATCGCGCTCATCGCAGCCGTATGCTCCACTATACTCGGCACACTCGCTGCTATAGGCATATACAACATGCGTGCGAAACAGCGCAAAGCGGTTAGTTTCCTCAACTCCGTACCGATGATCAACCCCGATATCATCACCGGTATATCCCTTTTCTTACTCTTCGTGGCATTGGGTATCAGTCAAGGGTTAGCAACCGTATGTATTGCGCATGTCGTTTTCTGCACACCTTATGTAGTGCTCAGCGTACTACCGCGCTTAAGCCGCATGAACCCCAACACCTACGAGGCTGCACTTGACCTCGGTGCCACACCTGCACAAGCATTACGCATGGTGATGCTACCCGAACTATGGCCGGGCATGGTATCCGGATTTATATTAGCACTCACGCTCTCCGTGGATGATTTCGGAGTCACTTTCTTCACCAAAGGAAGTGGAGGACTGGAGACGCTGAGCACATTCATCTACTCCGATGCACGCAAAGGTGGTCTCACTCCTGAACTGCGACCACTCTTCACCATCATACTACTCGTCATGCTCACAGTGCTGGTATTCATCAACCTCCGCGAACGAAAACTAAAAAAAGAATAATAATCCACTATTTCATTATAAAAAAAACACTCACTACAATGAAAAAATCCTTTTTTGGTACCTTGTACCTTGTGATCTTGTCACTTATCATGGCTTCATGCGGCGGAACAGACCGTATGCAACAAATCAAAGTGCTTAACTGGGCAGACTATATTGACGAAGAGGTCAAGAATGGTTTTGAACAATGGTACTACGAACAGACAGGCGAACAAATAGAACTCGTGTACGAGACATTCGATATCAACGAGACAGCCCTCACCAAAATCGAAGTAGGACACGAAGACTACGATGTTTTCTGCCCATCCGAATATATTATTGAGCGTATGTTCAAAAAAGGACTCTTGCTACCTATTGACAAGAGCATCATACCCGACTCCATCTATTATTTCGATAATATATCTCCATTCGTAACTGATAAATTCCAGCAGATGGCTCCTTCGGCAGATATCACCGTGAGCGATTATGCAGTGGGATACATGTGGGGCACCACAGGATTTATCTACAACCCACAATATGTGGATGTGAATGACTTGCAATCATGGTCGGCTATTCTCAATCCTAAGTTTGAGAACCGTATTCTCATGAAAGATGCTTTCCGCGATGTGTATTCCGTCTTAGTGCTCTACGCCTACCGCGACCAGATAGCAGCCGGTAAGGCTAACAAAGATGAGTTGGTACGCAATGTGACCGCTGAGCGCGTGAATACTGTTAAGGAAATACTACTTCAGTCCAAAGAACAAATCTGCGGTTGGGAAGTGGACTTCGGCAAGGAAGAGATGACCAAAGGCAAAGCATGGCTCAACCTCAGTTGGTCCGGCGACGCACAGTTCGCTATCGAAGAAGCAGCTGAAATGGGTGTTATGCTTGATTATATTGTGCCCCAAGAAGGTTCGAATGTATGGTTCGATGGCTGGGTGATACCTAAGTATGCCAAGAATACCAAAGCCGCAGCATACTTCATCAACTACATGTGTCGTGCAGACAACGCACTCGCGAATATGGAAGAGATAGGTTATGTATCATGCGCCGGGGGCAAAGGTGCTGCAGCTACCATCTTAGAAGCTCAATACGACGCAGAAGCATGGCCTAACACCGTGGACGCGTCTTATTTCTTCGGCGAAGAGCCTATTGAAGTGGATGGCGAACTATTAGACCCACACGCGCTGCACCTCAACCCTGTATATTATGCAGACAAGAGTATTATTGACCGTTGCGCGCTCATGCACGACGCAGGCGCAGCACAAGAACTGCTACTCGAAATGTGGAACGAAGTGAAACTTACACGCTAAACCAATCATCAATGAAGAAAATACTAATCCTACTCTTCTCACTATTCACCCTCTCTGCTGCCGCTCAGACTTCGGAGATGGAGAAACGCTATAACGCCTTAGCTGAGCGTTTTAGCGGAAGAGATAAGCAGTTATCCAAAGATCTCAAGTCTTATCTACAGGCATATCCATACACCACTTTTGCTGATGAAGTGAACTTTATGCAAGGTGTCATCTTGGTAGAGAAAGGACGCTATAAGAATGCCCTAAAGACATTAGAGCAAGTGGACCCGAAAGCCCTGACCCGTACACATCAAACGGACTACTCTTTTTATCGTGGGTATGCCTATCTCATGATGCAAGAGTATCAGCGGGCATCCATCTATTTCCAGCAGTTAAGCAAATCCAACAGCCGCTATACCACACGCGGTAGTTACTACTATGCTTACTGCATGTACAAGCTACAGAAATACGATAAAGCACTACCTGCACTCCAGCGATTAGAAAACAATGAGGAATACCAAAAAACTATTCCTTACTACCTCGTGCAGATATATTACGCACAGGGTAACTACGACGAAGTAGAGACTCGTGCTGCCGTGTTGCTTCGTGAGCAGCCAGATAGCGAAAACAAGGGAGAGTTACATCGCCTCTTGGGGGAAATATACTTCCACAAAAAGGATTATAACAATGCTACCAAACATCTAAAACAATACCAGAAGTTAGCCTCGGCACAAGACCAAGAACTGCTGCGTGACGATATGTATATGTTAGGCACCGCAGCCTACCAGTTAGGCGCATATGAGGACGCGGTGGTGTATCTGAAGAAGATGCAACACAAAGAAGACTCTTTGTCTGAAGCCGCTTGCCTAACAATGGGTAATGCCTATGTGCAACTCAAGCAGTATGAGCAGGCTAAGTTGTCCTTTCAAGCTGCCATGAACTATGGTATTACGCCAGTTGTGACCGAAGAGGCAGCGTACAACTACACACTCTGTACCTATCAGTCTTCCAGCGCACTGGGAGAGTCCGTTCACGCGTTCAATGATTTTCTGACACAGTTCCCTAACTCCAAGTATGAGAACCGTATATACAACCTGCTGAGCAACGCACTCATGGAGAGCAAGAACTACGCTGCAGCTATCGCAACGCTCGACTCTATTCCTCATCCCACAGCCAAGATGTTAGAGACTAAGCAGTATTTGCGCTACCAATTAGGTGCAGACTGCTTCCTGCAAGGCAAGATGAAACCCACTATTGAATGGTTACAAGAAGTGATTAGTCATGCGGATGAGTCCGACCTATACACCACCGAGGCCTATTACTTACAAGCCGAAGCCTATTATCGCTTGCGCGAATACAAAGCAAGCGAACAACTCTTACAGCGTTTCTTCTCCCGCTCGGATGTCCGCCGCTCGAAGAACTACACTATCGCACACTATTTAGAAGGTTATTGCTACTTCTCACAGAAGAAATATGATAAGGCGCGCGAAGCTTTCTCTACTTTTATAGACGCGACCCTGGCTACCGAACCAACCTATGCAGACGCGCTTAACCGTATAGGAGACTGTTATTTCAATAACCGCGATTTCCGTCAGGCAATCACATACTACACCCAAGTGAGCAACATGGAGGCATCTTGCGCTGATTATGCGCTCTTCCAACGGGGTTATGCTCTCGGTCTGCAGCGTCAGTACAGCGAGAAGGTGTCAGTCATGCGTCAACTGACTCTTCGCTATCCAAAATCCGATTACGCAGACGATGGTCTGTATGAGATTGCTCGTGCTCAGTTGCAGCAAGAAGATGAACGCGCAGCTATCGTTACTTATGAACAACTGCTCGCCACTCATCCTCAATCACCACTCGCACGCAAAGCGGCCATCGAACGCGCCATGCTATACCGTAACCTTGGACAAGCAGAGCAAGCTATAGCTGCTTATCGTAATACGATTGAGAAATACCCCGCTACCGAAGAGGCTTACACTGCTCTTGATGCACTGCAGGCACTATACATTGAGCAAGGTAATGTGGATGAATACCTGACATACACCAAGCACCTCGCCAAACTGAATATGAATGTGAGCACGCAAGAAGACTCACTGCTTTATGCCGCAGCAGAAATGCAATATATGCAAGGCGCATACCAGAAAGCGACTATCTCTTTAAGTAACTATATTAGCCAGTACTGCTCAGGCGGGCGTTATTGTACCTCTGCACGCTATTTCTTAGCGGACTCTTATTACCGCTTAGGTAAGACTTCTGAGGCACTCGGACAATACACCGTATTAGCAGAAATGAGTGCTAATCCCTATCAAGAAGAAGCAGCTACACGCGTGGCTGAGATCTGCTACGACAAGGGTGAATACAATAGTGCGCTGGAAGCCTTCTACCGCATGCATGCGCTCGCGTCCAATAATGAGAATGCAAATATCGCACGCTTGGGTATCTTGCGCTGTAGTCACCATATAGGTCGCCATCAATCTGCTATTGATATAACCGAGCAGATGTTAGCTGACCGTTCTGTAAGCGAAGATATACGCGTGGAAGCACTCTACTGCCGTGCAAAAGCCTATATAGCATTAAATCAATGGAGTAAGGCACAACCCGACCTCAAACAGTTGGCCGGTGAGGTGCGTACTGCACAAGGCGCGGAAGCCAAATACCTGCTGGCACAGAGCTATTTTGAAGAAGGATTATTGGATCAGTCCGAAGCAGAGGTGATGGAATTTACACAGATGAATACCCAACAGCAGTACTGGTTAGCCCGCGCACTCATCCTGCTAAGTGATATCAACCTCAAGAGAGGCGAGTTCTTCCAAGCACGCCAATACCTCTTAGTGCTACAAGAAAACTACACCGCAAGCGGAGACGATATACCTGCTATCATCGCAGCACGCTTGCAAACATTGGACACATTGGAAAACCCTGACCCTATTCAACAGACAGAGACAGAAGAAGAGGAGGAATAAAAATGAAACGACTATATAGCACAGTTAATTTAGTATTGTCAGCACTCTGCGCCTTAGCTCAGAGTACATCCGACACCACTCTCAATCGCAGCGTAACGGTAGAGAGAGATTTTCAACCCATTATTCAAGTAGCAGGTAAAATCTCCACCCGCCCGACAGTAGTAGAAACAAAAATAGACGAGGCAACAGTGGAGTACTCCAACTACACAGCGGATGTGACACCAGGCACTAATTTCAATGCCCTACTCTCCCAACCTACCCGTTTTGGTGAAGGCGAAGTGTATAATGGCTATTTACGCGGAGCGATTGGCCACCCCAATACATTATTCGATTTTGAGTACAAACTGAATGATGGGAAGAAGTCTGTTCTGAATGCCTACGCCCATCATAATGGTCAATGGGGATTGAAAGCAGATAGCAAGACCAACATAGGATTGGAATTTGCTCATCTATTCAGTACATGCAACCTCTATTTCGGCGTGAATGGCAGCAATACCTATTTGCATAAATATGGTCATTTCTACGACTATAACAACATAGGTACCGGCTATAAGAATGGTTATCAAGAGGACTACACTCTCACGGATAAGGACAAAGTGAACTTATGGTCAGCAGAGGCGTATGTGGGTGTTAAATCCAACGCTAAGCAAGAGGTACAATACAAGGTGCAGACGGGTTATCTGCTTTTCGCAGTTCCTGGTCAGGTGAATGAGCACCAACTGCGTAGCGAACTATCGTTCGATTGGAGCAGCGATGCGCACCATGTAGGAGCGGAAGTATATATACAGAATAACTTCCGCCAACTGACTGGTTTGGCATCATTGGTCAATACCTACCATAACATTCACAATTTCCGTATTGAACCATACTATGCCTATAAGAGCAAACGCGTACAACTGCATTTGGGTGTAAACTTGGATATGAACCTCGGTCGCGGACAGTACCTGACAGGAGTGGAGAACCTCAGTTTTGCTCCATCACCTCATGTCTATTTGGAGGCACAGATAGCCAAACAATGGTTGACTATTTACGCAGACGCGAAAGGAAGTCATGGTATTGGTACACTCCAATCGCATATGAATAACCCCTTCCGATTGATGGAGGCGGGTGTTATCTCCGGTCATGTGGCTTCATATACGCCTATTGATGCGGAAGTAGGATTTCATATCCGTCCGTACCGTGATTTGATGATTGAGCTACACGGCGGTTACGCCCATATGCTCAATCAGACGACACTGATTGCTGTAACGGATAATACTACCACTTATAGTAGCAGTAAATTAAATGAATTGATGGCTTTGCACGCAGGTGATTTGAGCTACACTTATAGCGATTATAGTCGCGGCAAGATCGGTGGTCAAATCAATTACCATTATAAGGATATTATCCGCATCAATCTACACGGGGATTATTATATATGGAATGCACTCAAGCATGAGGACAATTCGTATAATTATAGTCAACATTGCCAAGAATTGCATGACCTATTAGATAATAAACACCATACAGTGTATGATCGTGCTAATTGGGAGATTGGCTTGCGCATTGACGGCCGTATAGACAAGCATTGGTCGCTCTACTCGGATAATTATTTCGGCGGCAGCCGTTTGGCTTTGGCCACGGATGGTGTGCACAAACTCAAGCCAATGATTGAGATGAACCTTGGTGTGCAATATGAGATGTGGGTAGGCAAGCAAGCCAAGATGCTCAAGGAAGATAAAGGAACGGCTATTCGTCCCGTGCCGCAACCTAATTTGGTATTATTCTTCGAACTCAATAACTTCATCCACCATAAGAATGATATCTATTACGGCTACCAGTCGCAAGGTATTAATTTCCGTCTTGGAGCGATATATAAATTTTAATTAGGATAGTCAGGTTAGATAGGCTACACTCCGAGTAGCATCCTCCATCGTTCGCATCTCGTTCGCATCGTGAACATCACCGAAGGGTGTGTATAGGGTATTTCCCTTATTTCGCGTACATATAAGCTCGCTCGTATTCTACGGCAGCCATAAGAAAGGCGCCAAGTACTTTGCCTTCCGTATTATCTTGAATAGGCACATCCTTGCCTATAAGATAATACGCGGCAGTGCCGTTGCGGTCATGGCTCAATCCTGCCGACTGACAAGATGTGGTGATATGAAAGTCTCCATTCTCTACCACAACGAATTGCTGAAGAATGCCCTCGTAGCCCTTTTTACCCGCCGCAGCATGGTGGATGTATCCGAGGCGTGTACCTTTGAGCAGCGCGGCTGTGATGAGGCACGAAGCGGATGACTCAAGGTAGTTGCATTGTGTACCTCCCTCGCTCACATTGGTATAGCGTGCCGAACCGGTGTTATCCACTCCTTGCGTAGCGCATTTGGTGCTATCATATTGCAGCAATTGATACCAGCAACCCGTTTCATCATCTTGGCGTGCCACCAATCCGTCTGCTAATTGGCTGAGATAAGATTGCAGTAACTGAAAATCGGCATCACCTTTCTTGCCTGCTTGCTCCATTGCTTCGAGCACATCCACGATAGCGAGTATATACCATCCTGCTGCGCGTCCCCAGTATTCCTCGGAGCGATAGATATCCGCATCTAAGGTAGTGGGGTATGCATGCCCTGCTTCGTAGATGGCTTTTGCATTCTTATTCGTGGTTACATCGGTGAAGATTACATGGTATGGCAGTTTTTTCTCCTCTTCCCATAGGTATGGCCATGAGGTAGTGAATTGCAGCACTACATCGTCCCATGTGAGTGATGTGCCTTCCGTAGCTCCGACAGCGATGAGCTGTGCGAGCAGTGCGGGACCCATATAGGCACCATCGCACCACATCTGTCCGTAATAGCTCTTGGATGGATCATCCGTTGCTTTGTGCATCCACCCTCCAGCGGCATTACCATTTGCAATACTGTATTTGGCTTTATGGTCTGCTAATCCTGCAGCACCGCGCTGTAATTGAGTCATGAAATAGGTAGCATTCTCTGCGTTCTCAAATCGTCCGCCGGGTTTAGCGCCATTATAAAGAGATAAGAATACTTTGGTGCAGTTAAGATCATCTAAAATACCTCCTTTATTTTCCGCCACCTTAGTCAGTCCCCATTGGCATAATCCCTCATACCACGCGTCTGCCCAAGTGGAGTCTTGGTAGTACTCCCATGTATCCAATATGCCTTTAGCCACCACTCCCGGCACATAATCCCAAGTAGCTTCCATAGGCGGTGTGATAACACCATTAGTAGAATTGGTATTGGTAAAGCCTACTTGTTTATCCTTATTATACCACGCGCTCATGCGCGCGTTAATCATCTGCTGGCTATAGCGTACTTGTGCTGGCTGCTGTATAGTACAAGCCGCCAGAAAAGCAAGTGAAAATAGAATAGTATGATTAGCTCTCATATTTCTGCTTTGTTTTAATATTTCTAATCGATTGCAAAAGTACTACTTTTTTTGCATATAAGCAAGAAAAAAACATAAGTAGTAGTTTTTTTTGTAAATAGAGGGAAGTGGCAAGTGGAGAGTAGGTTAACAACACAAGACCAAGGCGAGTGCCTTGGTCTTGTGTTATAGATGGCATGTGAGCGATGCTCGCCTACATGCTATGTGCCTTTGATTACTTAACAACCAACTTAGCTTGGTAAGCCTTGCCATTGTCGAATACGCGGACGAGGTAAACACCTGCTGCCGGCATACCCGGAATGGTAATCGGATTAGTCAAGTTCTGTGCTTTATACACTACTGCGCCAGTTGCAGAGATCACCTCTAACATTGCGCTGTCAAATGTACCTATCACGCGAACTGCCTGTCCTACTTCAGCTGGGTTTGGTGTCAATGCGAGTGTATTCACATAGGTAGAACCTATACCCTCTGTATCGCCAACAGTCACTACGAGTGTTACAGGACCGCAACCCAAGTCAACCTGCATTGTATAAACACCATCCGCTGTACCAACAGGCAAGTGTTCCTGTCCATTGAGTACATAAGGCAATGCCTCTGAAGCTATGGTATCCTTTAATATGAAGGTCATATCCTCTGCCGGCTCTGCCACCAAGAGGTGGAGTGTAACTACAGAGTCGCAACCATAAACGGTCTTCAGACCCATTTCGCCCTTCGGTGTTGAATAATCACCTGGTGTACGCAATCCTCCGAAGAGACCTTCGTCATATACCTCACCTGGGCAGATAGCTGCGCGGATGAATGTATATGCCTCTTGTACATTAACGATGTTCACAGTAGCGATAGAGTCGCAACCGGCAGCATTTACAATGGTATCTGTATAGAGGCCACCCTCTGTAATACCTGTCAGTTGGTCTGTGAAGTCATAACTCATACCCGGGCAGAGATAAACCTGCTCAACCTGTCCACGCAGAATCTCATTAACAGTGAGGTGCAAGGTAACGATAGAGTCACACATGGTTACCACAGAAGTTAATGTATCCGTTTGGTTGGTATTGGTATAATACTTCTCACCATTGAATTCATAGTATGAACCCTGACATATAGTCTGCTCTATATCCACATATTGCTTCTTATTCACATTGATATTGAGCACTACAACAGAGTCGCATCCTTCTGCATTCTGTAGTTTTTGCTTATAAACACCGTCTGCTGTAGCTGTGATATTGAAGTTATACTGCGTATAGGTTTCGCCTTCACAGAGCGTCTCTGGTTCAAGTGTAGTTACACTCTCATCTGTCACAGTGATGGTCAATTGGTTGATAACATCCTTTTCGCCATCCTTATCAGCTGGAGTGAAACGCTCGAATGTATTCTCACCTGCAGGCAGCAAGTCTGCATCGATATCGAATCCGTATCCTGCATAGTCCTCCCAGCGGCATACTGCATCTGTGCCCACCACAAGAGTGTATTGGTTGAGTTGGATATTATCCAAGTAGATAATATTCTTCGAACCACCTACCTTACTCGTTGATAGAGAGCCGAGATAGAACGCAATATTAACAGACTTACCAGCGTACTTAGACATATCTATGTACTTGGTTTGCCATTTTGCATTGGTGTATAGTTCAGCAAAGTCATATTGACCTGTTCCTTCTGTACTCCAGATAGTAGCATTAGCCTTGCTCCATGTAGCACCTTGGTCTTCCGATACGATTACCATAAATTCCTCTTCGCGGTCGGTATTATCATTTGGAATACCTCCTGCTTGTGAGCGGAGCACTACATCAAAGCTGAGTAACAAGCTATCTTCTACATTCTTGCTCAAATCAATAACTGGTGAGATTAACCAATTGTATTGCTTACTTGTTGTAGTAGTAGAAGAAGTGGTTGCATTATTATAGGTTGTATATGTATATACCGCCTCGTTATTCGTTCTCCAAGCGTAGGTTGCAGTAGCCGATGCTTCTGATAGTTCAGCTTCTCCACGGAATACATCTTCTGCAGCAGTTGACATAGAGCGTCCCCATCCTGCAGGCAGAGTAGTCTTAACATTATCAAAGTCCTCATTGAATCGGATCTTAGAATTAGTCAAGAAGGAATATGAATTGGTCCAGTCAGACTCATCTCCTGCTTCTGCATCACAAATATGCTTGAGTTTATAGTAATAAGCTGTAGCAGACTTGAGGTTCGTTAGTACTACTGAATTAACATCAACAACAGTATCGTGATATACTATCGTGCTTTCCTCGAACGATTCATCTGTAGCCACTAATACTTCTACTGTGTTCTTAGTTACAAATTCACCCCAATAGATCTTAGCAGACTCAGCTGTTATCTCTGATACATTGAAGGTAGAAACTGGCAAGCAGAAGTCACCCTTTATTATCTCCATATCATCAATATAGAAATAACTTGTTGGTGCCGAAGCTGTAGAGAAGTCTGCTGGGTTTGGCGCTACAATGGCAATACGTCCCTTTCCTGCGTATTTTGCAAGAGGCAGTGCATATTCTTGCCAGAAGTTATTACCCGTCTCATCATTGTATGTATAGAAGGTGGTTGCGGTCCACACATTATCATACTTAATGGTATCCAACGGCATGAATGTAGTAAAGTCCTCAGCATCCGTCATTGTACCGATGATAAGTGTACGCGCATACGCATCGTTCTTCGCACTCAGTTTATTCTTATTAGAATTGTTTGTTGCTCTTGATGAGTAGAATCTTGCAGCGCGTCCCCAGAAGTGCAATACCATTGAATCTAATTGGAAGTCCAGTTCTGGCAATACAGCGTATGCATTGTAATAACTCTTTGTGGTATAGAACTGCAGTGCTCTGCCACCTACGGTATCACCTCTTGAGTAGCATTGTGATGATGCTGCTGGGTTTGGATTGATAATAGCATATGGGTGGTAAGATGCACTTGAACCGACCGCTAATCCTTCATCCCAGCACTCTGGTAACATGTATGTAGCCGATGTACCGAACTGATAGAGGTTTTCTGTGAAGCCCCATTGTGCCTCATACTCTGCAGTTGGTGTACATGGTGTGGTGAACTCAAGCGTTGTAGCCTTGCTCATACCTCCCTCACATACAGCTTGTATAGAGATGATGTATGTTGTTTGCTCTTGGAGCGTATCAATAGCGAAGGATGGTTTATCCACCATTGCTACCACATATGGCTTATCAGCGTCCTTTTCTGTTATTGTCACTTGGAAATTCGTTTTTGGCGACATCCATGTGAAGTCTGCATGCTTGTCTGTTAATGCTTCCTCATTGAGAGCCAACTTGGTTACATTCATACATGCATTCGGATCCATTTTCTCTATTACCAAATCATCCACGAAGAACACATTGTAATTGCCATTACCAGCGATAACAATGTATTTGCCTTTTGCTCCATAGAATGGCACAACTATTTCTCTCCAATAGTTTGTTCCTTCTGGATCTGGCACCTTATTGATATTTACCGCAGCAGTAGATGTTCCTATAGTAGGTAATACATACGCTGTCAGTTCTTCAAATGTGGACATATCGTACGGGTCAGTTACTGTACCTACTCTTACGGTACGCGCATAAGAGCCGCCCTCGTATGCATATGTAGTGTACATCATACTATCGCGTCCATCCACTTTAGAAGGAGTGTTACTATATGTAGCACGCGCCATGAAGCGTATCTGCAGATTAGTTAGTTCCTCATCGCTTACGACAGGCAATACGGCATATGGTCCATATCCATCGAGTCCAGCTGTGGTACCAGAATAGAAATACATCACGCTATCTCCCGAGTATGCTTTACGAGCAGAAACAAGTCCTGTGGTAGAGTTTTTGGTATTATAGGAGATATATGGTGCATTACCTACTGTAGCAAGCCCTGTATGCACATTATTTACCATCCATGCTAAAGGCGCTTTGTATGAGCCCGTAGGTGCTTGTGCTTTTTGTGGTTCTCCGTTCTCGAAGGTCCACTTAGCGTCCTTAAGTGCTACTTGGTAGAGTGTGGTTTCTGTAACCGGTCCTCTCCAATCGCTCAAGTCACCATCTCCACAGTTAGCACGCACATAGAAATCATATGCTGTACCTGCGTTCAATCCAGTTACTGTCAGTTTATTCTCGGTAGCTGGAAGGATAGTCATTTGGCTTACCTCTGTGCCAGTAGGTCCATAAGCAACATCCCATGCAGTGTTATTGCCCATGAGTTGCTCCCATGTGAGTAGTGCCTCTGTATCATACATTTGTGCAGAGAGGTTATCTGGTGAGAAGCATGTAGGCACGAGTGTTATTTCTATATCATCTACATACATACCTCCAGTACTGGTATTACCATTACCCTCAATACCATAAAGTACTACATAGTGCGCATTACCTTGGTACTTCTCATTGATGATACATGAGTACTTCTCATATGCGATAGAAGCGGTAGATGTATTGGTTTGTACGATAGTATCCAATACTGTCATCGTTGCCAAGAGTGTATCCAAAGTAGAAACCTCTTCTGCCACAGCCACAACCATTTTACGTGTCGGTGTAGCAGATGCCCATGCATTAGCGCGATACCAGAAGGATACCATTGTTTTGCTCAGGTTGGTTTCAATGTATGGTGTAACAGCGTATGTATATATCTTCTTCGTTGCATTGCTGCTATAGAGATACATCGCATATTTGCTATCATGTGAGTTTGCAGCAGCTACTATAGTCGGATAACTTGCAGATATACCTTCTGTGATTGTACCTGCGTTATCATAGTAGTATGTCCAGCACTCCGGTTTATAGGCAGCTCCTGTATTTTTACTCTCTTCGAAATCTTGTGCGAATGGCAGTGTGTAGAATTCCGGACATGTTGTTCTGAACGAGCGCGGATTAGACCAATCGCTTGTATCACCTTCACCACAGATGGTACGTACATACATGTAGTAATCGGTTAACATCTCCAGTCCTTCTACAGTAACGGTATTCTCTTTGATACCAGTAATAGTCTTCACCACCTCTGCTTTCTCCTCATTTGGAGCCAGTTTGGTAGCAGTGATAGCTAACTCGTATGCTACGCCATTACCATCCCAACTGATTTGTGCGCCGTATGTTCCCACAGAGTCCACCCACACATTATTTGGTGCTGCACAAGCTGGTATTGTTTCAAAGCGGATATTGTCAATATAAGCATAGTTGGTACTATCTCCACTCTCAGAGAGGAACATTACTTGATTACCCATTGCACCTGTAACAAGGTCACCATCGTATTGGTCGAATGGTATGGTAACAGTTAACATTCCTGTAGAGTCTGTTGCATATGGGAAATTAACCACCTGCAGCGGTGCGAATGTACTCAAGTCACCTGCATTGGAGATGATACCTACAGAGATACGATTAATATTCGTTTTTGTAGATGAGCCAGAAGCTATATCAAATGTGATCTGATATTTGGTGATATCATCTACCTTCAACGGTGGCATGATAGCATATGCTCCATCTGTAGTAGTTGTATTGAACATATAGAAATACCATCCGAACTTACCCGTTGCTGATCCAGCGCGCTTAGGTAAATTGCTCGTTGTGGCTCCGTTCATCATACCAGTGCTCCAGCAGCCTACTGCATTTGCATCTGTAAATGTCATTACACCATATTCTTCCGGTGTTTCTGGCTGACATGTTGTTTTGAATACCGCACCATCTGACCATGTAGTAGCTGACGCACCACACAAAGTGCGCACATACGCATAGTAATTGGTATTGAGCGCCAATTCGGCATTCTTATATTCATAGACATTCGTATCAGTTTGTAGCACCTCTACTACCAATCCTGTGGTATCTTCTGCATTTGCATTGATTAGCTCGGTAGTAATCATAACCTCATACTTATCTGCATTGGTTTTATTCCAAGACAATGTAGCTCCATCCATTGCAGGTGAAGAAGTAGAGAGCGCAAAGAGTTTATCACATTCCTTGATATAATCTACTGTTATATCATCCAAATAATATTGCGCAAATCCATCTCGCTCATAGTCACGCTTGATAGCAATGTGCTTTCCTTGTCCCTTATATTGATCAAACTTAACGACTGCTCCTTTCCATGCTGTAGCTATTACATTGATGCTATCTACCACTTCGAATGTGGACAAATCTTCCGGGTCTGTCATCACACCCACTTGCAACATGGAGTTCTGGCTTGCTGAATATCCCTTCACATAGAACTCAATCTGCAATGAGTCTATTGCGGCAGCCATTTTGGGTAATGCCACCCACATTTGTCGTTGATTGGTAGAACCAGAGTTGGAGTACATTGAGAACATCGTATGACTATTATGTCCCCAATTAGCCGTTGTACTACGACTGATGTAAGGATAATAGCTGGGTGACTCTCCACTATATGAATAAGAATAGCATGGCGAAGACCAGCAGTATGGAATCCAATATTGGCTACTACCAACTACATAATCCTCATTTTCAAAATCTTCCACAAATGGCAATGGTTCTCCCGGGAGACACTCTGTTTCAAATGTCAACCAGTCTGATATTTCTAATTCAGCATCACATAATGGCGCTACAATATACTTGTATGTAGCATGTGGTTTGAGTCCTTCTACTATTACCGAATCGGTCTCCACTTTGGTAGATAACACGGTATCGCCTTTCTCAGAAACGACATACACATTCCATGCGCTCATCTCATTGGCACCCCAAGATATTTTTGCGTTCTCGTATGTAGCTTCTACTTTAGGATTGGCAATTGGATTGCACTCTCCTAATGGGAAGAACTGTATCCAGTCTATGTACTGTGCAGTGGAGTACCATGAGTTCCATGCATATCCGCTAGAGGAGGTAGAGCCTGCTGAGACTGGGTTCTCTGCGTCAATAGCCTGAATAGCAATTATCTTACCATCTCCTTTGTATGACTCAAATGTGCATGAGAATGGCTGATATTCCGTTGCTGATTTAGCTTCAAATACAGCCACTGTCTCAAAGGTCTTTATATCGTATGGGTCTGTCATTACACCCACAGCCACCCTAGAGGAATTGTCTACGGAAGAAGAATAACGCTTCATATAGAACTTGAGAAGCACCTCATTGAGGTTATCCACCTGTGGTAGTGCGATATAATCACCATACTGATGCTTGTATGCATACAAAGCAGGATCACCTTTTGTTACCTCATTGTAATCTTTTTGAAGAATAAGAGATGTTGTTGATGATTTTCCTTCCTGTGAAGCCGTACTTGCGATTAGGCTTGCATATTGCATATTTTGTCCATGCGCATTAGGTGCATATTGTGTGGTTGAAATCACATCATTTGGCCATGCAGTTGTAGTACCTGCATTTCCATATTGGTGCAACATTTTTTCACTCCATGTATCGGTCTTGTTCTCCCAGTCGAGTTTATATGGCATATCGCTTTTTGCCAAATACATCGGCAAACGAGTTGTAACAGGCAGTGCCCATTCACCTACTTGTCCAGCCTGGTTCACTGATTGCACATACACCTCCACCAATTGTGCATTGGCAGTGATAGGCATGTCTACAAACAATTTTTGAGCTGTTTGCTTATTGAGTGTAACAAAATAGTTAGATGGGTCTATTGTTGTTGGATCCAACAGCGTTGAACCAGTTATTGGGTCAGTTACTCGCTTCGTAACAATTACATTATACGCATTACCAAAGGAATTGAGTGAAAGTTCAAATCCTTTTACTGACACATTCGATATCTCAATATCACTCGGCCATACAGGTTCTGCGCTCTCCTTGACAACAATTTCGTCCATATAGAAACAGTTGTCCTTATCCTTGAAATCTGATGCGAATGCTACATATTTTCCTTCGCCCTTATAGTCAGCTAAAGAAACACCAAACTTATTAAATGTAGATGTTTCTGTGATATAACAAGTATCTACCGGTACAAATGTAGCAAAGTCCTCTGGATCTGTCATTACACCCACGATGATACCACCTGCGTATATGCCACCTACCTTTTGGTAAGCAGTTCCCCAGAAGGACACGAATACATTTTGTATTTTTTCCACATTCAGTTCAGGTGTAGCCGCATACACATATGCTCCTGCCGGAACGGCAGTGCCTAATGCGCGTGCTCCTGTGAAAGCCAAACAGAAATTCTTATCAAACGCATAGTATCCTGCGGTACTTGTACCCGGCTCTGTATTGGTATTAACAAATGGCATATACTCCATTGTGATACCATCTTCACGCTTAATGCTTGTTCCGAATGTCCAGTAGTTAATGTGATTGAGCGTTCCTGTCTTATAGTCCCAACCTTTACCATTAGTGAAAGTTTCGGTCAAAGGCAGGTTGATAATATTCTTTGTACGGAAGTTGATACCTTTCCATTCACTGATAGCTCCTTGGCAGTATGCGCGTACATATACATAGTAAGTTTTGTTTCGCGTTAACTCAATACCTTGCTTTGCAGTAGAGAAAGCGAACTCATCATCCACAAGGAACCCATGCCATACTAATTGCTCAGGGTCCACCTCCACTGTATCAGGGATATAGTTTTCCGACAGAGCTACTTCAAATGAGTCGGTATCGAAACTCGCATTCCAACTTACGGTAGCAGCCGTTGTGGTAAGGGTAGAAATATCAAATCCGTAAGGGTCCACACAAGTAGGCATTGGTCTCACTTGTATGTCATCCAATACGACACCACGACCGAAACGGTCTGTTACTTCAAACATGATTTGATAGTTCTCGTCTTGGCTTGTAAGATTGATGGTATCTCGTTTCCATTTGGCAATTTTGGTATTAAACTCCGGATTGCCGCTTTTGCCATCGAGACGCACCCAATTGGCGTCTGCACCAGAGCGATAGTACACTTTGAGTTGGTCAAAGTCACCTGTCCGCTGCTGTTGCGCATGACTGAAGACGAGAATAGGCTGGAATACCTTGCCTATTGCTAAGTTCATTACTGGTGAAATCAGGCGAGTGGTATAACCAATCGTTGCCGTAGTATTGTTTCGCAAAGCGAGCAAATAGTTACCGCTTGCTGCTCCGCTTGGATAAGCGGCATCTGCAGCGCTCTCGATAACCCATGGGTGCTCTCCGTAGATATCACTATCCACGAACTCTTGCGTCCATCCCTCAGGCAACTTACCACTCTCGAAATCCACATTCAGCACATAAATGCTGTCGCTCACTACTGCAGCCGCTGCAAAGAGAGGCATCAAAAACAATAGTGCAGAGAGTAAAGTTTTCTTCATACTAAAAAAAATGTTAGTTAATAATAAGATTTATTACATATATAAGTGATTATATATACAAAAAAGAATAGAGAAAAATATCTATAGTCCTCAAAAACGCGACAAAGTTATACAAAATTCTACAATTATGCAAGTAAAAAGCGCTAAAATGTTTGTTTTTTGTATATTTTTCTAACAAAAATGTCCTTTTATGCTCTAAAATCAGCACAAAATGGCATTTTTAATAGTCATTTATTCCACTTTTAATCTATTAGACACATACAAGGCATAGCTGTATTGGTAACATTAAAGATGAAAGTAAGTTTCACTCCCACTCTAATGCGTTGTAGATTATTATTTGTGACATTCGCATCCAACATACTATTGAATTGTATATTTTGTGCGAGGTTTTCCATTGACTGTGTAAAGGGATTTATATCAACCGCCGCATAATTGACAAGTATATCTTTTGGTTCCTTGTATGATATCAGCGGTAAGTCATATCCCAGGAATGCTCCCACTCTCATTTGCACTTTTTTTGCTATAGGTACGCGAGCTCCCAGTTCCAGTTGCACAGCCATCTCGTGTGTAGCAGAGTTTACCACTCCTTTTCCTGTATAGTCAGCTTCTTGCCAATATCCATAATCCGGTGCATTGCGAATTGGCTGTATGAGGTAGTCGTATTGCCCTTCGGTCAACATACGCGTCTTCACATCAAAGGAATTCATGAGTGGTTTAGACCTGAAAGCTGCTCCTAATCCGATATAGAACCAATCACCGAAATGGTATCCGAAGTGCACAGGCGCCACTACTCGCAATTGTGTCTGTGTTTCTTCA
>JAZNQB010000002.1:0-20147 GCA_045589995.1 Paludibacteraceae bacterium | reverse complement strand
CAGGGGAAAGTACTTCGTAAGAAGGATTGTGTACAATCACAGTTGTACCTACGATACCGTACTGGGTCAAATCTAATTCTTTCATTTTAGTAATGTATTTAAAGTGTTATGTATTCGTTATTTTCAATAATGCCCTACTTAAGGCGGTACAAAGGTACTACAAAATTTGCAAACATGCAAATAGTGGGTGCATTTTTGCACAAAAAACCTAAAATTTGCTAATTGTGCTTGCCAAATTCGACTTTTTATAGTACCTTTGCAGCCGAAATAGATACACTAATTGCTTCAATGAGCATAGACAGATACGATAGAGAAGATTTGCAAGCGGCGCTGCGTGTGTTGCGTAGCGGCGGCTTGATTGCTTATCCGACAGACACTATTTGGGGTATTGGTTGCGATGCCACGAATAGCGCGGCGGTGGAGCGTCTCTTTGCCCTCAAGCAGCGTGCAGACAGCAAAGCGATGCTGATGCTATTGGACTCAAGCGCCAAGTTGCCCTATTACATAGAAAACATCCCCGAGGCAGCATGGATGCTATTAGATAGCTGCGAAGGAGAGGCAGAGGACGAGGCTGCCAAACCGCTGACTATTGTCTATCCCAATGCGCGTAACATAGCGCCGAAACTGATAGCAGAAGATGGTTCGGTGGGCATTCGTATCACCCATGAACTCTTCTCTAAAGCGCTATGCGCTCAGTTGCGTCATCCGCTTGTATCTACCAGTGCGAATATCAGCGGACAAGCCTCACCACGCTTTTTTGCTGAGATAAGTCAGGAGATTATAAACGGCGTGGATTATGTGTGTCATTTCAGACGCGAAGACGAGTCCGAACATGCCCCCAGCACAATCATCAAACTTAATAACGACGGCACATTCAAGATAATACGACCATGACTTTACGGCGCAGACAACAAATATGGTATATCATAGCTGACCTACTCAGTAGTGAGTTGGTATGGTTGTGCTTCTTGCTCTTCCGATGGTTTGTGTATGAGGAGCGAGGCGGTTTTAGCGATGTGTTGGTTCCCGCATTTGATTTCTGGCCACCGCTATTAGTCTATCCCATGGTGTGCTTGGGCGTGTACTACCTATCGGGTTATTACTTGCGTCCATTCCAGAAACCTATCTGGCGGGAGTTACTACGCACATTCTTTTCTGCCCTCGTCATCGCACTTCTATTCTTCTTTATCATCATCATCGATGATGAGGTAGAGTCCTACAACCGCTATTTAGTGTCGTTAGGCGTGCTTTTCGGATTGCAGTTCACACTCAGTTATATACCCCGTTTAACTATCACACTGCTTTCTCGTCACCGTGGTATTCAGCGCACGCACACTATTCATTCGTTAGAGGAAGTGCAGCAGTTAGTGGCGGGTGAGCAAGATGAGATTATTCTCGATTTGCCTGCCGGTTATGACGATAGGCAGTTATATACGATTATTGCGCAGTCGTACCCATTGATGTGCGAGATTAGTATGGTGCCGCGCGTATATGATATGTTGACGGGCGCCGCGCGCATTGGTCAGATAGACCGCCCTTCGCTCATTCATATCACGGAGCAACATATGACCGATGCCGAACTATGTATCAAGCGAGCCTTTGATATTATTATTTCTGCAGTGGGACTGATTATCATCTCTCCGCTCCTACTCCTCATCGCTCTCTTTGTTCGTCTGGACTCCAAAGGAACTATTTTCTACAGCCAAGAGCGCATAGGTCTATATGGCATGCCTTTCCGTATTTATAAGTTCCGCACGATGGTAGAGAACGCTGAGGCGAATGGTGTGCCGCAGGTGACGCATGACAACGACCCTCGTATCACGCGCGTGGGGCATTGGTTGCGCAAATACCGATTGGACGAACTGCCACAACTATGGAATATCTTGCGCGGCGATATGTCTATCGTGGGTCCGCGTCCCGAGAGACCTTATTTCGTAGAGCAGATAATGAAAGAAGCGCCTTATTACTGCTTGTTGTATAAAGTGCGCCCTGGTTTGACCAGTTGGGGCCCTATCCGCGTGGGTTATACCGATACGATGGAGAAGATGATTGAGCGCCTCAACTGCGATGTGGTTTATGTGGAGAATATGAGTTTATTATTAGATCTGAAAATCCTTTTCTTCACCGTAGGCGTCATTGTAAAAGGCAAAGGAAAATAATACTCACTACTCACTACTCAATACTAATTCATGACTTACGACGAGGCACTGAAGCGCGTAGAGGCTATCGTAGCGCAATTAGAAACGGCTGAGGCTATCAGCATGGAGGAATACAAACGCTTGGCATCTGAAGCCACGGCGTTACTCAATCAATGCAAAGCAGAGATAGAAAACATGCATTTCGACCGTTAGCCCTTCGTACATCGTTATCATCTCGGAGGTATATCGTATCCTACCACACCCTATATATACTATGTATATATCCCGTGATTTTAATTCTTGTTTTTTACCGCTCGGTCATCTCTCGGTCATCTCTCGGTCTTCTCTCGGTGGGACACACCATCCAAACAACAAACATTCATTAAAAAAACACGCCACTCGAAATGGGTGGCGGTGGGGAGTTTATTCTTCGCTGAAATGGACTAAGACATTTCGATAGGAATTGAAAATCTTTGATTTAGACACAAAGCCTAAATAATGCTTGTCATGGTCCACCACCGGTAAATTCCAAGCGCCTGTGTCCTCAAAAACCTCCATCACTTTCTCCATTGGATAATCAAACTGCAAGATAGCAGGCGGAGAAGTCATCAGTTGTCCCACCGTGAAGCGCTTATATAAACGCGGTTGGAACATGATATTACGCACCTCATCCAATAATAGAATACCGCGCAAACGACCATCGTGGTCTATCACAGGGAATATATTTCGTTTGTTCTCCGAGATAACTTTTACCAATTCGCCAAGCGTCATCTCAGGGAAAATAACCGTAAAATCCGTCTCTAACACATTATCCATCTTGAGCAATGTGAGTACATTGCGGTCCTTATTATGCGTGAGCAACTCACCTTTTTGCGCCAGACGCATAGCATAGAGCGAGTGAGGTTCGAAAACCTTCATCGTCAGATATGAGATCACACTCACTATCATCAGCGGCATGAAGAGGTGATAACCACCCGTCAGTTCGGCAATCAAGAAGATACCTGTCAGCGGCGCATGCATCACACCCGACATCAACCCCGCCATTCCTACCAACGCAAAATTGGACTCGGGAACAAAAAGACCCGATAAATTCATAATGCGAGCCGTCACAAATCCAACTAACGCTCCCATGAAAAGCGAGGGAGCGAAGATACCTCCCACACCGCCTGCGCCATTCGTGGCTACACTCGCTACAATCTTGAGCAAGATAATTGCCACGAAATAGACCAGAATAATCATCTGCGTATGGATGGTGGATAGATTAGCATAGAAATCTGTGGGCACTAAATAACGCTCCAACGGACTATTATTCAATGCACCCAAACCATTGCCGTTGATGAGTTGGTGAATAGTCTCATATCCCTCACCATATAATGGTGGAAAAAGGAAAATAAGTACGCTCAGCACAACACCACCTATGAGCAGTTTATACCACATATTGCCCACACGGTGCTTCATCCACTGCTCCATCGTATTCATCCCTCGTGTGAAATAGACACTCACCAGTCCGCACACCGCACCTAAAATGAGATACCAAGGAATACGGCTGATATGAAAATCCTCGTAACTGGATAGTGGGAACATGGGTTCCACCCCTGTGGCGATATACGAGATAACAGTAGCTGTGACCGATGAGATTAACAAGGGCGCTACAGAGGTCATCGTCAAGTCCATCATCAGCACCTCCAAGGTGAAGACCAATCCCGCGATAGGAGCCTTGAAAATACCACCTATCGCTCCCGCAGCGCCGCAACCAATCATGAGCATCATCGTCTTTTGGTCCAAACGGAAAGCCTTGGCTAAGTTGCTACCTATTGCCGCACCCGTCAGCACGATAGGCGCCTCAGCACCCACCGAACCACCAAAACCGATAGTCATTCCCGAACCCACTATCGAGCTCCACATATTATGGCCCTTGATAATCGACTTGCGCTGACTAATGGCATAAAGAATCTTGGTAATACCATGAGAAATATCATCGCGCACCACATACTTGACAAATAGCGCTGCCAATGTAATACCGATGATAGGCGTGATGAGGTACCACCAGGTATTATCACCTGCTATCAGATGGTCCTCTACCAACCATTGAATAAAATGAATAAAAGACTTCAGGATTGTGGCAGCGAGGGCTGCGAAAACACCCACGAAGAACGAAAGGAGCAGCACCAAGTGCTTCTCGCTGATGTGGCGTTCACGCCACTCAATCATTCTATCATACCAACCACCCTTTACCATTGGTAATTTTCTATATTAGTTATCCCATCCGATACCTTTGTATTTATCCAAATCCCACTCTTCTTCCACCTCATTGAGATAAATAGTATGCTCCTCGTTATCGTCCTCATTAGCAGGCTCTTCTGCCTTTTCGATAACTGTCACATCAATTGGTGCGTGACTGATTTCAATCACTTGGTTCTGCTCCTTATTGAGTTCCTCCCATAGCACATCTTTTAGTGAATCTACACCCAATCCTGTGAGTGACGAGATAGGCACTACAGGGATACCTAATTGCTCACTTAGTGCAGTCACATCTGCCTCGGTGATAGGCGGCAACTCATCACCCTCTTGGTCGATACGAGGCACATCCATCTTACTGATGGCTAAGATGCGCGCTTTGGTGAGCAATTCAGGATTATACTGCTCTAATTCATTGAGCAATATATTATATTCGGCTTGGATATCTTCGCTTGCTGCAGGTACCATGAAGAGCAGTACCGCATTTCGCTCTATATGGCGCAAGAAGCGCAGTCCAAGTCCTTTTCCTTCGCTTGCTCCCTCTATGATACCCGGTATATCAGCCATGCAGAATGAGCGACCATCTCGATAGGAGACAATACCTAACTGAGGCGTAAGGGTAGTAAACGGATAATCAGCTATCTCAGGCTTAGCAGCCGATACCACGCTCAGCAGCGTGGACTTGCCGGCATTAGGGAAACCCACCAATCCCACATCTGCTAACATCTTGAGCTGCATGATAACCGTTTTCTCTTGTGCCGGTTCGCCTGGCTGCGCATAACGCGGCGCCTGATTAGTGGCAGTGCGGAAATGCCAGTTACCCAATCCTCCGCGGCCACCTTTGAGTAGCACCACGCGCTCGTTATGCTCTTTCACCTCGCATATAAACTCTCCCGTTTCTCCGTCATAGATGACAGTGCCGCATGGTACTTCGATAATCTTATCTTCACCATCCTTACCAAACGAGCGAGATTGTCCTCCGCGCCCTCCATCCGTAGCGATGATATGCTTTTGATACTTCAGGTGGAGCAGTGTCCATATATTACGATTACCCTGCAAGATTATTGACCCGCCCTTACCGCCGTCACCGCCATCGGGACCACCTTTAGGCACATACTTAGCCCGATGAAGGTGCATACAACCCGCGCCGCCCTTACCAGAGCGGCAGTAAATCTTCACATAATCAATAAAATTGCCAGACATAATAATCGTTTTTTTACAGCTTGACCGTGTGTGTATGAGTCAATCAATATCTATTCGCTAATTAGCGAGCATAGGTATCCACTATTCGCTGTATTTGCAGGAATACATCCTCTACTTGTTGGTTGCCATTGACAGCGAAATAATTACCTTGGTGCAGGTAATAGTGGGCTATAGGCTCTGTTTGGTTGTGATACACGGCTATACGATGACGGATAGTATTGAGGTTGTCATCTGCGCGGCCACTCACTTTGCCTCGCTCAATAAGGCGCTGAATCAGCAATTGCTCGTCCACTAAGAGATCAATCATGATAGCCTCCATATTGTATTTCTTGAGCAACTCTGTCAAGGCTTCTGCTTGCGTTACCGTACGAGGGTAACCATCAAAAATAGTACCCTTGCAATCTTGCGGAAGATTGGCAATATAATTCTCTATCACACCGTACATCATGTCATCAGGCACCAGATTGCCTTTGGAGATGAGTTCGTCTATCTCTTTGCCCAATGCTGTGCCGGACTTAATCTCCGCACGGAGTACCTCACCGGTAGATAAATGCTTCAAACCATATTTATCTGCTATAAACTGCGACTGTGTGCCTTTACCTCCACCGGGGGCACCGCATAAAATGATATTTAACATCTTTTAAAAAATATAAACAGACACAAAACGAGTTGCCCTTACATCGGGGCAACCCGTTTAATACATTCCAATGCAGTATTAGAGAGCAAATTTAGAACCTGCTTTAATTTTTACTACTTTCTTTGCAGGGATCTCAATAACTGCACCTGTACGAGGGTTCTTAGCCTTGCGAGCTGCTTTCTCTACTACTGCTACGCTAGCATAACCAACGAGCTGTACGCCTTCACCGTTCTTAACTGCTTCAACTACTGCTTCGAGAGCTGCGTCAATAACCTTAGCTGCCTCTACCTTTGAAACTTGAGCCTTTGCTGCTACTGCTTCAATAAGTCCATTCTTGTTCATAATCCTGAATTTTTGAATTTATTAATAAAGTGAATAATTATTTCCTTTTCCGAAATACGCTTGCAAAGATACAACTTTTTCTTTATACTGCAAATATTTCTTATTAAAAAATGCATTTTTTACCCAAAAAACACATTTTTTTACATAAACGGCGCACTTTTTGTAGGTTTATTCCATAAAAAAATAGTACTTTTGCGGCCGTTATGAGAAATTTACCTACAATAACCCGCTATCTACTGATAGCTAACTTTATCATCTTTTTCCTCGCAGGGATATTAGAAAGAACTTTTGGTATCGATCTGAATACAATAGGAGGACTACACTATTATAGTGCCCATTCATTCCATTGGTGGCAACCGCTCACCTATATGTTTTTGCATGCCGACATGTCTCATATATTATTTAATATGTTAGCCGTGTGGATGTTCGGTGCTACATTAGAGAATGCGTGGGGTTCGCGCCGCTATTTGATTTATTATTTAGTATGCGGTGTAGGCGCAGCCATTATTCAGGAAGGCGTATGGTCTATGATGCCTTTCCATCCATTGCAATTAGAATACCTAAATACGATAGGTGCTTCTGGCGCAGTGTTTGGTATTCTCTTTGCCTTCGGTTGGCTCTTTCCTGATACGCCAATGTTCATCCTATTCATTCCTATCCCTATTCGCGCGCGCACGATCGTTATTATATATGCAATTATGGAGTTATTCGCTGGAATGGGCAATATGATGGGCACGCATATAGATAATGTGGCGCACTTTGCTCACTTAGGCGGTATGCTCTTCGGTTGGTTACTGCTGCTCTATTGGCGGCATAATAATTGGCGCGAACCCGGCTCAAGCGAATGGTGGTTGAAGATTAAACAGGTATTCAGAGAAGTTTTTAATTGCCATCAGCGATTAGATAGCACCAAGGATAAGGACTATGATAAGTATCACTATCACAAACGATTGTGATAGTTTACCAAGCCAATATAGCTTCCACCGGCCAGTGATCTGAGCCGGTGGCTTTATGTACGGTGCAGCCTACGGGTACAAGAGGGTCTTGGCAGAAAATATAATCTATACGCACACCTATGCCTTTCAAATCAAAAGTGGCACCCCACTTGCCCCAACTGGTTTCCAACCAAGCATCGTGCAAGTCTTTGGCTATCGTATAATAAGTGTAACTGAGGGCTATATCGTTGAGGTCGCCCACCACAATAACAGGGTATGGACTTGCTTCTATTTCTTTGCGCACGGCGCGTGCCTGCTCATGCCTCCGTGTGCTGGCAATAGTCCATTTGCGGCTCAATTGCTGTGCCGACTGGCGCAGGTCTTTATAATGACTGGCACTATCCATTCGTACTATATCAGTTGCAGAGAAACGGTTGGACTCCAGATGGTTGACAATAAGACGAAAAGTATCCGTACCCACTATCATATCACACCTACTGCTTAGATTAGCGCGGATTTCATAATCAACTGTCTTTTTGTGAATAAGCGGATAGCGCGACCACACCATATTACCAAACTGGCGGCGTTTGTTATACACAGAAAAGTCGATATAAGAGTACGGATATTTACTGCCTAATACTTGTTTTACTTCGGGTAGGGTGAGAAATTCCGGGCGTTTATACACATCCACTTCCTGCAGGCATATCACATCTGCATCCTGCTCCAATAGGTATTTCAGCACTTCGTTGTCTTTGGGTTTGCGGAACTGACCTAACTGGTGGGTATTCCATGTCATGACAGTAAGGCGTTTGGTATAGGACACCAATTCAGACTCCGTAGGTGTGTGACCATGGCTGATGAGACGTGATAGGCATATGGCTACCAATCCTATCAATAGCAGCAGAATTATGTACCGGAAGATATGTGGATGCTTCTTTTTCATTCTTTGGGAGAAAGAGTGACGAGAGGGATAATCATTTCTTCAAGCGAAACACCTCCGTGCTGGAATGTATCGCGGTAGTACTGCGCATAATAGTTGAACTGATTGGGATAAGCAAAGAAATCATTGCCGGTACAGAACATGTAACTGCTGCTCACATTGGGGCACGGCAGTCCTACGCGCTTGGGTTGGTCTATGATTATTACATTCTTAGAGGAGCAGTTAAGTGCTTTGCCCACCTTGTATCGAATATTGGTATTGGTATTTTTGTCAGCCAATATCTGCACGGGGTTTTTGACACGGGTAGTACCATGGTCGGTAGTAAGTACCAGTGTGAATCCTTCTGCTGCGGCTTTTTGTAGCAGTTTATGTATAGGCGAGTGCTTGAACCAACTAAGGGTTAAACTGCGATAAGCAGCTTCGTCATGTGCTAACTCACGCATCATCTTGCTTTCTGTGCGCGAGTGGGAGAGCATATCAATAAAATTGAGTACCACTATATTGAGCGGTGTTTGTATATTCTTCAGTTGCCGTATTACACGCTCGCAGTAGTCGCTCTCATTTACTTTCCAGTAACTGAATGTATCCTTGCGACGGTAGCGGTCTAAGAGTGTTTGCACTAATTCTTTCTCATATTGATTTTTGCTTTCCTCGTCGCCTTCTTCCACCCAATATTGTGGATACATCTGCTGTATCTGCAAGGGAAGGAGACCAGAGAAAATAGCATTGCGCGCATATTGAGTGGCAGTAGGGAGAATACTCATATACTGTTTCTCTTCGCGGATGGTATAGATGTCGCTGAGAAGTGGTTGGATGATTTTCCATTGATCATAGCGGAAATTATCAATGACTAAGAAGAGTACTTTCTCTCCTTGGTCCAAGAGAGGGAATACCGCTTGCTTCATCACATCTGGCGACATCATCACTATATCTTCCTTAGCAGAAGCAGTTTTTTTGCTCTCAATCATAGAGACATAGTTTCGTGCTATCCATTTGCCAAATACGGCATTAGCCTGTGTGCGCTGCTCTGCAATCATGTTGTGCATATCGGATTTCTCCAAATCGATATCCCATTTGGTGAGTGTGCGCTCAATGGCACTCCATTCCTCGATAGTGGTGGCGGTATCAATCATATAGGATATATCGCTCCATTCTTGGCGGTAGTTCTCTCTTGCGTGCTCGGTGATAATTGTTTGTTGATGGATATGTTTCTTCAGGCATAGAAGGATCTGGCTGGGATTAACTGGTTTGATGAGGTAATCTGCTATTTTCTCTCCTATTGCCTGCTCCATGATATGCTCTTCTTCGCTCTTGGTTATCATCACTACCGGCAATTCGGGATGGAGGCGTTTGATTTCTTGTAATGTTTCCAGTCCTGTCATGCCGGGCATGTTTTCATCTAAAAAGACAATATTGAATGCTTGGGTATCTACCAAATCAAGTGCGTCTTGACCATTGGTGGCAGTCAGCACTTCATAGCCCTTATTGGCAAGGTAAATAATGTAAGGTTGTAGCAGGTCTATCTCATCGTCAACCCAAAGTATTTGGTTCATAGTTTCTCCATTTATTGATTAGGTTAGTCATATCTTCCGGCCATTGGCTATCAAACATCATCCTTTCGCCTGTGCGGGGGTGTGTGAAGCCGAGTGTTTTGGCATGTAGCACTTGTCGTGGACATAGAGCAAAGCAGTTCTCTATATATTGCTTGTATTTTTGAGTACGAAGTCCTTTGAGTATCTCGCATCCGCCATACTTCTCGTCTGCGAAGAGGGGATGACCTATATATTTCATATGTACGCGTATTTGGTGTGTGCGCCCTGTCTCTAAGCGGCATTCTACCAATGTCACATAGGGGAAACGCTCTACTACACGCCAATGTGTGATAGCTTCTTTAGCCTGCGGACAGTCCTCTATATCCCATACGCGATAGATAGTACGGTCACGATTATCCCGCGCCAGCGCACCCTCTACTGTACCACTCTCTTCTTTGAATGTGCCCCACACCAATGCGTTATACGAGCGCTCGGTGGTGTGGTCAAAAAACTGCTTAGCGAGGTGTGTCTTCGCCTCTGGTGTCTTGGCTATCAGAAGCAAACCACTCGTATCCTTATCTATACGATGTACCAAACCAATAGAAGGGTCATTCATATCTATCGCTGCACATTTGCCCTGCGCATGCTGCTCTTGGAAATAGTAAGCCAAAGCATTCAGCAAGGTGTGCTCGTAATTACCATGTCCGGGATGAACAACCAGTCCGGCAGGCTTATTGATAACGAGCAAGTCCTCGTCTTCATAGACGATGTCAAGTGGTATATTCTCTGGCGTAATCGTATAGTCATGAGGCTCATGGTCTAATAATACTTGAATAATATCTCCGGGTTTGACCTTGTAATTACTCGCCACCGGTTTACCATTCACCCATACATGTCCAGCCTCCGCAGCCGTCTGGATACGGTTGCGACTTGTATTGGTCATGTGCTCTGCCAAGTACTTATCGATGCGCTCTTTCCCTTGCCCTTTGTCCACTTCGCAGCGCCAACGCTCCCATAGTTCTTCTTGCTCTATCTGCTCTGTATAGTCTATCATCTTAGTTTTAGAACCACTCTTCTTCTTCTGAGTCGTCTGTTTCTATATTTTTGATTGATTTCTCTATGTCTGCAGAGAGATATATAGACACTGTTTCTCCTTCCACTAATTGTTCTCCTGCTGCAGGTATTTGGCGGTATATGTACATTACCATTCCTTCCTTTTGCGGTTCGTCGTACTTGATAGAACCTATTGTCAAACGATGGTGCAACAGCAGGCTGCGTGCGTCTTGTAGCGTCATTCCCGTTACAATAGGTACTTCCACTTTGGCTTCTCCGCGACCATAACCTACTACCAGTTTAACTTTGGTACCTACTGCTATTTTGGTGCCAGGCAGTATGCTCTCTCCGTTGGATTTGATATTTAATACCAGGTCTCTGAAAGCGGATGGTTGGTATTCATATACACTATCTACCACTAAGCCCATGCTGCGTAATGTGGTTTCTGCCTGCCTATAACTGATGTCTTGCAGATTAGGCATTGTTATCTGTCGTTTTGTGCTGGCATTGATAGTCACATAGACAGTCCGTCCGTGCTTTGCATGACTGTGTGGTATTGGGTCTTGATCAACAATCGTGCCAAGAGGCACTTTATTGGAATAAGTAGAGTCAATAACCACCATTTGTAGTTTTTGAGAGGCTAATAGGGGTTCGGCATCAGATACTAACATACCTCGTACATCCGTCACTTCCACTTCTATACCATGCTGGGTATAATGCTTCAGCCATGCAATTAGGCCGAATAACAACCCGGCGGACAATATGACAGCCAGCAAGCCATGGATACCAATCATTTTGAGACTTTTTGAGTCAAAATTAGCTCTTTTATTCATAAAATGTAAAAATTATTTTGCAAAATTACAATTTTTTTTGGATATATGCAAAAAAGTTAGTACTTTTGCAGCGATTTTCGCAAAAAGGCGAAGTTATATATGTTTTTTAAGCTTTTAAAACAAATTTTAGAATTATGAAAAAAATGCTTCTTATCGTAGCTGTTGCATTTGCTGCAATGAGCTGCGGCAACAAGTGCTGCGAGAAAAAATGCTGCGCTGACACATGCTGCGCTGACACCGTTGAGGTTGTTGAGACAGTTGTTTGCGACACTGTAGCAGAGTAATTTGTTGCTCAAGTAAAAGGTACAAGACCTAAAAGAAGCGACCCTTTCGGGTCGCTTTCTTTTGTATATTAATCACCAATGAGATTATGTCCGGTCATCTCTTTAGGTTGCTCTATGCCCATTATATGGCAGATTGACGGCGCCACATCGGCGAGGATACCGTTCTCTACGCGCGCGCTCGTGTGCTCCTTACTGATATATACGAAGGGCACCGGGTTGAGTGAGTGTGCAGTGTTAGGTGTTCCATCGGCATTGATGGCGTTATCGCAGTTGCCGTGGTCAGCGATAAGGATAATCTCGTACTCATTTTCGAGTGCAGCCTCAATCACGCGGTATGAGCACTCGTCAATAGTGCGAACGGCTTTTTCGATAGCTTCATACACGCCTGTATGGCCCACCATGTCGCCATTAGCGAAATTGAGAGTAATGTAGTCAAACTTCTGTGTCTTGATAGCTTCCACTAATGCTTCTGTCACTTCAGGAGCACTCATCTCCGGCTGCAAGTCATAAGTAGCTACTTTCGGGCTTGGGATAAGGATACGCTCTTCGCCCGGGTATTCTGCCTCTCGTCCGCCATTGAAGAAGAAGGTCACATGTGCAAATTTCTCTGTCTCGGCAATGCGAAGTTGCTTTAGTCCGAGACGACTAACCACTTCGCCTAAGGTGTTCTCCACATTCTCTTTTGGGAAGAGGATATGCAGTCCTTGGAAAGAGGAGTCGTATGGAGTCATACAGCAGTAGTGGAGACCGGGGATGGTTTGCATACCTTGCTCCGGCATATCTTGCTGCGTGAGAACGATAGTGATTTCTTTGGCACGGTCGTTACGATAATTGAAGAAGATAACCACATCGCCTTCTGCGATGCGTCCGTCGCAGGTAGCGTTTACTAATGGTTCCATAAACTCGTCTGTATTCTTTTGTTCCTCTGTATGGCGGTCGTAACAACCTTGTACAGCTGCAACCATATCGGTTTCTTGGCGTCCTGCACCATTTACTAACTGGTCATATGCTACTTTGATGCGCTCCCAGCGTTTATCGCGGTCCATGGCGTAGAAACGACCAATGATAGAAGCGATGTGTGCGCCATTAGCGTCGCATACTTGCTGTAGGTTGGCGATGAATCCTTTTCCGCTGCGCGGATCGGTATCGCGGCCATCCATGAAGCAGTGAACGAATGTCTTATCTGCCACACCAAATTCTTTGGCTATTTCTACCAGTTTGAATAAATGGTCCAGAGAAGAGTGTACGCCTCCGTCAGAGCACAGACCCATCAAATGCAGTTTCTTACCGGCTGCTTGTGCGGCTTGGTATGCTGCTATTATCTCAGGGTTCTGCATGATAGAGTTATCGCGAATAGAACGGTTGATCTTCACCAAGTCTTGGTAAACCACACGACCGGCACCGATATTTAGGTGTCCTACTTCGGAGTTACCCATTTGACCATCTGGCAAACCTACATTCTCACCGCTGGCTTGCAGTTGAGAGTGCGGATATTTGGCCAACAATGCATCCCAATGCGGTGTTGGTGTCACGCTGATGACATCGGCTTGGCTCTTATTGCCGATACCCCAGCCATCTAAAATCATCAATAATGCTTTACTCATAATATATATAGTCTTAAAATTTAAAGTCTAAAATCAAAAATCTTTATTACCCACAAAAAATATTGCGACTAATTGCCGAACGCGCGCGCCATTTCACGCTTGTCATCTGCTTCGCGGAGTGACTGACGCTTATCGTAACTATGCTTACCTTGACACAATGCAATCTCTATTTTCGCCAAGCCACGCTCGTTGATAAATAGGCAAAGCGGGATAATGGTCTTGCCTGTCTCCTTTGTAGCGCGCTCTAATTTGCGAATCTCCTTTCGTTGCAGGAGCAGTTTGCGGTCGCGTTTGGCTTCGTGATTGGCATAGCTTCCGAAGCGATATTCAGCTATATGCATCTGCTTGACATACATCTCATTATGCTCTATCTGGCACCACGCGTCCACCAGCGAGGCCTTACCTTCTCGGATGGATTTGATTTCCGTGCCGTATAGGACGATACCTGCTGTGTAGCGGTCGAGGATGATATATTCAAACTTGGCCCGCTTATTTAAGATCCGTATATCGCTTTTTAGTTTCATTTAAATCCTTTTGTATTTCTTTTGTCTTTGCTCCCAACGCTCGCGTGCATATTGCTGCATGTCGATAATAGCGTCGTTCTCATCAATAATCTCCAGTCCAAAAATAGTCTCAATGATATCTTCGAGCGTCAGAATGCCTACAAACATACCATATTCGTCTATTATCTGTGCTATTTGGCTTTTTTGTTTGAGCATGGAGTCGAAGATGTTTCCGAGTGTCATATCTTGGTCAAAAGCGGGCAACGCACGCTTAATACCACCAAGTGTTTTTTGGAAATGGTCTTCTGTCAGTTCCTCTAATGCGTCATTGCGCAGCACATAACCGGTTATGTATTCCGGTGCTTCCGGATTGTAGAGCGGTATGCGTGAGAAGTGGTCATATTCGTCGTTGTCGTAATATGCTCGTAGTGTCATGTTCTCCGGTGCTATCTTTGCCACTACGCGAGGCGTCATCACATCGTAAGCGTGGATAGAGTCCAGGCGCATGAGGTTGGTAAAGATTTTGTTTTCATCTTCGTCCACAACTCCTTCTTCTTCACCCACATTCACCATCGCCAGCACTTCTTCGCGGCTCACGGTGGGGTCTTCATCTTTGCCTCGCAGCACGCGCGTAAGCATTTCTACCAAGCGCACGATAGGATAGAGAATAAAGATGAGGGTGCGTATTGTACGCGCAGCAAAACCCATGAGGTTTCGCCAGTAAGTAGTGCCAATCACTTTCGGGATGATTTCTGAGAAAACGAGAATAAGGATAGTGGTTATTGCGCTCACCAATCCGAACCATTTGCTGCCAAACACTGCTGTTGCTTGCATACCTACGCCAGCCGCACCGATGGTGTTGGCTATGGTATTGAGCGAGAGGATGGCGGCTAAAGGTCGGCCTGTGTCTTCCTTGTATTGCTTCATTAGAAGAGCAGGTGCATAGCCCTCTTCTTCTCGCAAATTGATATAACTGAAGGTGGTGGTCATCAGCACTGATTCCAGCAAGGAACACAGGAAACTGATACCCATTGCACCCAATAAAAAGAGTAGTAATAATTCCATATTATGCAATTTGGCTGCAAAGGTAGTAAAAAAAATGCACATATGCAAGTGCGTGTGTTTTTTTTCTTAGAAAGCGCATTCTATAGCACTGGTGGATAGTGCACAAAGTGAGCCTTTTTAATATAAAAATCATTTTTCTATATGAATTATTTGCATATATGGCAAAAAAGCAGTATTTTTGCAGCCCATTTTGTAAATTACCTTATTAGGTACTTGTTTGAAAACATAAGAAAATTAACAAAATAGATTTATTATTAGGTATGAAAAAACAGTTTTTTACATTACTATTAGTAGTGATTAGTTTGCTCTCAAGCGCTACTGCTTGGGGACAAGTATGTAAGATTGGTGCTACTTCGTTTGCTACGCTCGAAGAAGCATTGGCGTATGTGAATAGTTATCCAGAGCAAGAGATGACTATCATCATGCTTACGGATTACACCTTGCCTGCTGGTACATATACTTTGCCTGCTAATGCAACTCTTCTTGTGCCGATGAGCGATGAGCAGGAGGCATGTATCCCAATCGAAGAATTATATATTTCTCACAATGCTGCTGCACCACAGAATGTGTGGGTGAAGCCTGAAAAGTTCCGCCGCCTCACTTTTGAAGATGGTGTGAATATGAATGTGTATGGCACCATTGAGTTGTCTGGTAAGTTGCACGCCAGCAGCGAAGAATACACCTCAAGTCCATATGGACCATATGGTTTGTTGGAAATGAATGAGGGTGCTAAGATGACTTTGATGAAGGACTCTGAGTTGCGTGCATGGGGATTCATGACAGGTCAGGGTGAAACAGATGCACGCCGTGGTTCCACAGTGCGTGAGATATTCCAAATGGGCGACTGGAAGGGTGGTTCTGTCTCTTCTATGCTTTTGGGTTCAGATAAAGGTGTCTTCCCAGTAACACAATATTACATTCAAAATATTGAGTCTCCTGTTAAGTATCATCCTGGCGCAAAACTCAGCACCATGGCGGCTGTGTCTGCCAGTGCGAGCAGTCTCTCAGTAACGGCTAAAGCAGATGTGGCTATTATTGGTGTATCAGGAACAAAGTCGATGTTCTTGATGGACGAAGAGGCGGACCAAGAGAATACATGGGTGCGCAAGTGGTATGATACCACCAAAGACCAACAGGTGTATGAAATCAATAGTGGTGCCAGTATTGGTTCTATTGTGATTGATTTGGGAGATTTTATTGAAGGTTCTGACCTTGAGATGAACTCCAGTGCTTTTGTGCTCCCGCTGACCAATAATATGAAGATTCATTTGCTGAGCGGAGTGATGGACTTTACCCAAAATACCGCCTTGCTGCCGGGCGCAGAGGTGGAAATCAATAAAGAGTCGGTAGTGAGCATTACTAAGAATGAAGACGAAAATGTCAAATCCGGTTCGCTCTATATCTACGATGCAGACCAATGGGGTAAATATGCTTATGCCAAGGACGGCAACAAATATACCAAAGTGGTGAGATACACTCCTTCTGCAAATGGTCAGCCTACCAAGCGTGACGCAGATGTTTGTCCTGATGATGCTTCTATCAATGTGCATGGTACATTTGATACCAAAGATGGCTATATCTTCACTTCTGAAGGTGGTGCCAATAGTGGTGCTAATATCTACTCTTCCAATGAAGATGCAGGTACATTTGTTTTCACTACTGAAGCAAAGCCAGTAGACTATACAGAGCAAGTATGGCAAGTAAATGAAGAAAGAGTAGAAGAAGCAAGAACATTCGTTTCTGCTAAATTGATAAACAATGACCTTAGTTACACAGAAACGGCAGGTACAGAAAAAAGCACATCCTATTGCTATATGAATGATAGATGGAATAACTTGTTCTATCTGGATTGCTATGCAGCCAATCTGAATATGTCTGACTATATGTCAGAAGTAGAAAAGAAGTTATTAGGTCAAGCATATGACTTAGGAAAGGCGATCACACAATTATACATCAAGCCGCGCGAGTGGGTGGAAATCACAGGTACAGTAGTGTTGGATTTTGAAGATGATCCATACTCTCCTCAGATAGTAAGTGTCGAGGGCAATCCTGACCACACATTCAGTGATAAAAAAACTGGCAATAGACGATTCATTCTTATGAATAACAACTGCCAATGGTGGGAAGTAGAGCCAGTAGAAGGTGAAGCAGGTCTCTTCCATTGCATCCATCCGCTCAATAATACTTATTATTATTGGGATGAAGAGAACGAGGAATGGGCTGAGAAGAGATATACCATCACTTGGAAGAATGGCGATGAGGTAATAGACACTTACGAACTTCCTCGCGGCGCGATGGCTGAGTACTTAGGTACGAACCCAACTAAACCAATGGATGAAGGTCATATTTATACTTTCAAAAGATGGAATCCTACGTTAGCACCGGTGACCGAAAACGCTACTTATACTGCTGTCTATGAGTCAACTCCGCGCAAATATACTGTCACTCTCAAGAGTGATGTAGAGGGTGCATGCTCTTTCACTGGAGCGGGAGTGTATGACTATAACACCACTGCCAATATCTCTGCTATTATGAATCCTGACTATCAGTTTGTAGGTTGGGAGCATGATAATACGCTCGGTATGTCATTCATCACTACCGTGACAGGAGATGTGACTTACACAGTTCTTGCATCACCTGCAGCTACTATTATCCGCGATGGTTTGACCATTGGGCAATGGGGTACACTCTGTCCTAAACAGAATGTAGCGAACCCAACCGGTGCTACTTTCTATCAAATTGCTTATTTGGAGGAGAAATGTGGTATGCCATTCAATATGCACTTTGACGAGGTAGAAGGTAATCTTGAAGCAGCACAACCCTATTTCTTCATCGCATCAGCTACAGAGATCAAGGGTATTAAGTCGGGTGAACCAAAGACCGAAGGAAGCAAGGTAAATGGTTTCTATGGTTATATTGGCGAAACATCTTGGACCTTGCCATACCAAGCAAGTTTTGACGCGACTTCCGATGAAAATACCTTTGTGATTTGGAATAACTCTGTATTCCGTATTAATGCGGCAACTAACATTAAGAGCGAGCGTTGCTATATTAATATCAATTCGTCAGAACCAAGCCGTATGCCAGCACCAGCTCCAGTAGGCGCGCGTCGCATCACAATGGGCGTAAGTGGCGTAAATGCTCAAAATACCGCTACAGGCGTTGACCAAGTACAAGGTGACAATGTTCCTACTAAGATGATTATCAATGGTCAACTCTATATCCTCCGCGGAGAGAAGATGTACGACGCACAAGGTAAATTAGTAAAATAAAGAAGCCTACCCCCAACCCCTCTTTAAAAGGAGGGGTAGGCTAAAGAATTGAAAATAGTAAATTTTATCTATGTTTATTGCCGCTGGTCGCATGTTTTTGGCTTTTTTGTTAGCGAAGCGTGTTTTTGTGAAGCGAGAGTAGGCTTTTAGGAATTTACCTCCTGCGGAGGTGAGGTGTAGCCGCAAGGGCTACCGTAAAGTGTACTTTTAAGGGTAGCCGTTGAGGATACGACTCAGAAGCATGGTAGTGCTAATACATAAAAGACTACAATCGCAGAGTTTTTGATTAAATATATTTCGCTACATCCGAAAAGGGATAAACGCGACCAGCGGGATTTATCTGTGTTTATTTACCATTGTTTTCTCTATTTTTATCCTATTTTTATTATTTTTGTTTACTTCTATTTTTGTAGCCCAAGGAGGTTTTCGTGCTGCTTAATCATCAAAAACTACCGATTTTGGTTAAAAAACTGAGATTTTAAGCAGAATTGCACCTTAAAATTTGCGCATGTTTTTTTTTTTTTTTATCTTTGTGCGATTTTTAGGGATGTAGTTGAGAGAGTGGGATGTGAGTCTCTAAAAAGTGTAAATTAAAGACTATGCACGCATGTATATATTAAATGAGTGTGATGCATGAGATGTAGATTAGCAATCAATTCAATCTTTTTTATATTTAACTTTAAATCAATTCTTTTATGAAAAAATCTATCTTTTTATTTTTCGCAGCCATCCTGTGTGCATTTAGCATGAATGTACAGGCTGACAATTTGAAAGGAGGCGAGGTATTGTACCTTAAGCCAAACTCCAATTGGACACAAGCAAACGCTCGGTTTGCTATTTACTTGTTCGGTGGTACTTCTGGAAATAAATGGGTAAGTATGACCAAATCAGGCGATTATTACATGGCAACTATTCCTGCGGGAGACTACAAGGAACTTATTTTCTGTCGCATGAATCCAAGTGCATCAGCAAATAACTGGGATAATAAATGGAATCAATCAGGCGACTTGTCATTTGATCAAATACAGAATTTATGCACAATCAATAGTGGACAATGGGATTGTGAAAAAAATGTTACTTGGAGTACATACCAACCAGTTTCAGATGCATCATTAACATCTTCTGTGACTGATATTTTTGTTGGTGCTCAAGCTACCTTAATCCCATCGTTGAGCACAAATACAAATGTTAATACTATCAAATCTATAGATTATTCTATTAATCCTGCTACAGGTGCAAGTATTACTGGCAATACTTTCACTGCAACTGCTGAGGGTTCATATACAATAACAGCCACCGTTACTTACTATCCTAATGGGTGTACAAAATTGGCATCTGGTTTGAAAACTGCCACCGCAAAAACTACTATTACAGCAGAGGTTCCTGATGAGGAGACACACGATGTGACTGTTTCATACATGTATGGCTCTACAAAACTACAAGATCCTACAACTGTTAATACAGTAGGTGTAGAAACCTCTGTTAAAGTGACCGCTCCAGAAATAGCAAAATATACTTTCGCTAATTGGACTTTAGGTGCTGATGTCGCAACAACAGATGATCTTACC
>JAZNQB010000001.1:0-2944 GCA_045589995.1 Paludibacteraceae bacterium | reverse complement strand
TGTGGTGGGTGAGCCAGTCTGTCACTTGGATACCACTCTATATACTGATGGTTACATGGGTGGTATGGAAGCACCGCTGCGATTGGAAGAAGATATTCCTTATTCTCCTTGCATTTGCCGTGGCTGTGGGATTGAGCGATTTTATTACCAGCGGTATTATCAAACCAGCAGTGCAGCGCTTGAGACCGACACATACCCCTGGACTGGCATCATTGCTGCACATAGTAAATGGATACACAGGAGGGAAATATGGCTTTTGTAGTAGTCATGCAGCCAATACGATGGCTTGTGCACTGCTCTTTGCATGTCTATGCAAAAATAAAATTGCCACCACGGCACTGATGCTTTGGGTGGCAATAAACTGCTATAGCAGAATGTATTTAGGGGTGCATTTCCCCTCCGATATAATAGTGGGTCTTATTGTTGGTGCTCTTCTTGCCTCTGCTGCTTTCGCGCTGCTTCGTTTTCGGGAGATACGAAATGAGCACCATGCGGACGCCGAGGTTGCTCAGCCGGGTGATTCATAAAACGCTCTAACTCTTCCGTGGTAAGAAGTACCTTGAGTTCGGCATATATAGCCTGCATGCGCTTCACATTCTCTGCACGAGTGAGACCCTTCTGACGCTGAATGGCATACTTGAGATGCATTTTATACAAAGTGTCTATACGAGCCGAGTCCTTGATATTTAACTCACGAATAAGTCGCTCAGTCTGTTTGGCAGCCTCTTCCTCGGGAGTACGCTGAGGACGAGCAGTCTGATTCTGACTCATCATAACAGAGGATGCGAAGAAACAACCGATAATAAAACAAAAAATACGCGCTTTCATAATACTGATACCACAACAAAAATTATGCCAAATCCAGAACTGCAAATAGCTAACCGCCTATATTTCTCTCAGCAAGGTAATGAGCGTACTTCGCGTCCTGCAGTGCGCGTAGCACTTGCTGGTATGATAGTGGGCGTGTGCGTCATGATTCTGACTATCTGCGTAGTGGTGGGATTTAAGCAGACCATTACGCAAAAAGTGGCTGGTTTTGGAGCACACATACAAGTGGTGTCGTTTGATAATAACAATACCTTTGATTTGCAGCCCATAGATGTCTCAGACTCGCTTTTGACAGTTCTGGGAAATTATCCTTATGTTACTTCGGCTACACCTTTTATTACTAAACCCGGCATACTTAAAACAGACTCTTCTTTCCATGGTATTGTGCTCAAAGGTACAGATAACTGGGCTTTCTTTGCTTCTAACTTAGTGGAAGGCAATCTGCCGATAGAGCATCAAGAGGTCTTGCTCTCGCGTCCTGTAGCGCGTTCGCAACAGCTGAGAGTGGGGGATAATGTAACTGCCTATTTTGTGGATGAGACCGATGTAAAAGCAAGGCGACTAAAGATAGTGGGACTCTACGAAACGGGATATGAAGAATATGACCAACTCTTTGTTGTGGCGCCTTTGCAAACTGTGCGAAGACTACAAGGATGGAGCGATAATGTCTATTCGGGAGTAGAAATTTTATTGGATGATGTGAGTCGGTTAGACGAAGTGGCAGACCAAATATATTTTGCAACGGTTAATCACTTGGACGAGAATGGGTATAATGTATATTATGTACAGACATTATACCAGCAAAACCCTGCCGTCTTTGCATGGCTGGACCTACTGGATATGAATGTGATAGTTATTATCATTCTCATGCTCATGGTGGCGGGCTTTAATATCATTTCTGGACTAATCATATTGATATTAGATGGAGTTCATTTGATAGGTACACTCAAAGCATTGGGAGCGGATAACAAGTTTGTCAAACGCGTATTCCTAATACAAGCCGCAATGTTAGTTGGTAAAGGTATGATCTGGGGAAATATAATAGGCTTAGGTATAGCTGCTGCGCAGTATTTCGGACATTTCATACCACTGGATCCAATGACATATTATGTGAGTTATGTGCCAATTACATTTGCATGGGAGTGGATTATACTGCTCAATGTGCTCACTATTGCCCTCTCGATGCTCATCTTGTTACTGCCCTCTATGATTATCACGCGTATCAGCCCCGCCAAGGTGATGCATTTTGAATAAAACTCCCTACCACTACCACTATCACTATGAAATTGCAGACCATTGTGGACATAATGCCTTCGGCATGGGAAATAGGGTATGAGGATAAAATACTCATGCTTGGTTCATGTTTCTCCGATGCTATCGGCGAACAGATGGAGCAGCGCTATTTGCAAGTGACCCGCAATCCTTTCGGTACACTCTATAATCCACTTTCTATTGCCCAAGCAATGCAGATGACTGCAGTACCTCCGCTCGTAGAGCATAACGGTTTGTGGCACTCCATGGCGCACCATGGGGCGTTTTCTCGCTCTACGAAAGAGGAAGCGGAGAAGGCTGTGCGTGGTTCTATTGAAACCATGCAACGAGCGTTAGAAGAGGCAACGGTGGTTATCGTTACTTTTGGTACCGCGTGGGTGTATGAGTGGTCAGTGGTCAGTGGTCAGCAGTCAGTAGTCAGTGGTCAGTTGTCAGCAGTGGTGGGGAATTGTCATAAATTGCCGGCAGAGTGCTTCACGCGCCGCAGACTGACAACCGAAGAGATTATAGCTGCATGGCAACCAATAATAGAACGGTACTCCAATAAGCGTTGGCTGTTAACCGTTTCTCCTATTCGGCATGTCAAGGACGGCTTGCATGAGAACCAACTGAGCAAAGCCGTATTACTGCAAGCAGTAGAAATGATGAGCAATCAGTATGCTGCGGTCAGGTATTTCCCGAGTTATGAAATAATGCTGGACGAGTTGCGTGATTATCGCTTCTATGCGGATGATTTGGTGCATCCTTCTTCTTTGGCTGTGAACTATATTTGGGAGCGGTTTATTGATTGTTTCTGCACACCGCAAACGCGCAATGAGATGAGTATCCAGCACAAGCGCTGGAA